>CALMNP010000215.1 GCA_937868875.1 uncultured Bacillota bacterium
GTGGACGGGTTGACTATGTCTCGCGAGCGGGCCGGTTCCGGTGGTCAGCCGGCTAGCGGGTCCCGACGCGGTGACACCTGGTGCAGGCGTCCGGGGCGGAGTGGCAGGTGCGGCAGCTGGCAATGCCCTTCTGCCAGACGGCTTGCCGGTGCGTCTGTGTCCAGTCGCTAGGGTGCCAGGACGGCCCCTGGTGGCAGCGGCCGCACACCTGGGTGTTCCCCTGGTGGCAGGTCTGGCAGGATGGGGCGGTCGGCAGCTCCGTCGGATGGCTGAGCACCCGGACCTGCGCCAGGGAGTCCGTGCTGACCACGGCCTGCTCCGGCGGGTGCGGATTGGTCTTGGTGTGGCAGTCCACACAGGCGGGCTGCTGCAGCAAGGCTTGCGGGTTGCCCTGCGCCTTCAGGTCAAATCCCTGCCCCTGGGTCAGGTGGCAGCGGGCGCAGAGGCCCGGGTTGGCCTCAAAGTCCTTGCCGTGGTCGTCCATGAACCCCTTGGGGTGGGGCATGGTCGTCTGGTGGCAATCGCGGCAGGCATCGCCCACCGGACTGGCCGGCATCGGCCGCAGCCAGTCGCCGGCATCGGCGCCCCCGCGGCTGTCCAAGAACACCATCTGAACCCTGGGCAGATCCTGGCTGGTGTGGCACGAGGCGCAGGACGACGCGTCCTTCAGAGCCGCCTTGCCGTGGTTCTGCCGCCAGGAGGTGTCGTGGTCCTGAGGAGTGATAGGCACCATGTCGGCGTGGCAGGTGGTGCAGGTCAGAGACGAATCCGCCCCCAGGCTCACCTGCTTTCGTTCATGGCAATTGTCGCAGGTCTGATGGCTGATCTTTTCGTAGTCCTGGTCGCTGCTCGGGCGATGACCTACCTGGTTGTGGCAGGAGGCGCAGGTCATACCCGGGACCTGGGACAGGTGGCGGTCGTGGTCCGGCTGCAGCGGCAGCTTGACGAAGTCCACAGGAGCGGTGTTCTGGACCGTGCCGTCAGCCGAAACGGCCGGGGGCTGGTAGTCCTCCATCACGTAGGGCATCTGCTCCGCATGGCAGCGCAGGCAGCGCTCGTTGGGCACGGATGTGGAGATGTTCTTCTCAGTGACGTCGCCCTTCATGTGCACGTAGCGGCGGCGCACCGTATCCAGAGCCCGCTGCCACAAGCCGCCCACGCCCGGGTCGGCGTGGCAGTCCAGGCAGCTGATGTCCTTGTGGCTGGAGTCGTGCCAGCGCTCCAGCTGCTGCTGCATCTCATGGCAGGTGAGGCAGCGCTGGGCGTTCTCCGGTGGGGCGGTGACGGCGGGGCCCTGGGCCCTGCCCGGCATCCACCAGGCCAGGGCGGCCACCGCCGCCAGCGTAACGGCAAGGGTGAGCCCGGCGGCCCACCGTGACCGGTCCCTTCGGTTCATGCGGGCCACCCCCTAGGCGAAGAGCATGGGAACAAAGGTTGCCAGCAGCCAGACGAAGACACCGCCATAGAGGGCCAGCTCCAGCCAGAGCATGAGCGGCCGGTGCGGCTCCTCGTGGCGGAGGGCCTCCGCCACGTCGGCGGTGCTGACCTTGCCCCGGGCAATCAGCCGGTCCAGCTCGGCCGGGTGTTCCTCGGCAAGCCGCGCCAGCGAGATGCGGCCGGTGAGCCAGACCTCGTTGTTGGGGAAGACGCTGGGATGGAAGTGCACGGCGAAGAAATGGCCGAAGGCCAGAGCCAGCATGGCGATGAAGGCCTCGTTGCTGTGGATGACGCGGACCGCCTCCAGGCCCCAGGAGGGGAGCAGGTTCGCCGCTTGCACCGGGAACCAGAGCATCAGGCCGGACCCGCCCATGAAGACCATGCCCCAGACTACCGCCAGGTACTCGAACTTCTCCAGATAGGTGTAGCGGTCGAAGCAGGGCGGCTCGGGACGGAGCCCGACCAGGTGGAGGGCGTGGTGCCAGGCGTCGCGGACATCCTTCCAGCCGGGCACCATTGTCCAGGAGACGCGCCGGCGCAGGCCTTCCACCAGCAAGTAGATCAGGTGGTAGCCGGAAGCCACGAACAGCAACACGGCGCAGGTCAGGTGGATGCCGAACAGACTCCGGAAGCCCCCGACCCAGCCGGTGACGGTGTGGGCCCAGGGCAAGGCGTGATACTTGATGGGGAAGCCTGTGAGCACCAGCCCGGTGACCGAAAGGAAGAGCAGGAGGTGCTGCAGGCGCTGGTGCACGTTCCAGCGCTCCATGGTCGGCTTAGTCTGAGACATGCGAGCCCACCTCCATCGCAGTCAGGCTGGGGATGGACGACCGGCGGCGAAGCCTCCGGACCAGCTCGAACAGGATGATGGGGCCGTCCTTCAGGGTGTCAAAGAGGATGAGGACGATGAACGCCTTCCAGATGATGCGTACCGGGGACCACGGACCCTGGCGCGTGGGACTGCTGTGAACGAGCCCCGCCGTGAAGGCCGGGGTGGCTCCAGGGTGGCATCCCTGCTGGCCGCAGGTGGCCGGGAGGTTGGCGGGGGCAACCGACGACCGGGGGCTATCCGCCGGCAGTACGGCATGGGCCGGGTGGCAGTCGGCGCAGGCCGCCGTCTTGCGCCCGCCCAGCTCCAACTCCGCCCAATGAAAGCTCTGCCTGTAGGTCTCCAGGACGGCGCCGGCGTGGCACTTGCCGCAGCGCTCCGACATCTGGAGGCGCAGGGCATGGCCTGTCAGGATGGTGCCGGCCAGAGACTTGTGCTGCTCCTCCGTCTGCTCGAGGACCTCCTCGTGGCAGGCCACGCAGCTGATGACCCTGTGGGAGGAGCTGTTGTAGTCCTCCGGCGAGACGTACAGCGAGACCTGAATCTCGCCCTTGGTCATCACCTGGTTCGGTTCGCTGTGACAATCGAGGCATACCTTGTTCTCGGGCAGGGGAACGGAGACGGCGGTGGAGGGCCTTTGGTCCGACGGTGTCACCATCGCAGCCGGGCCCTCCGCCAGGACCCGGCCAGGGCTCGCCAACAGGCCGAAGAGCACGGAAGCGGCAACGACAAGGACCTGGGTCATGAACCCAGACTCCCTGCCGTGCCGCCCTTCGAGGGGTGTGCCCTTTGGCTCCAGCGTCCGCGCACTCCGGACTTGCATGTGCTGTTTCACCCTCTGGTTTCTCGTTGGCTTTCCTGTGAAACCCGTAACAATATCGGTGTCGAAAGGACACGCTTCTTGCCAGTACCACCTTCGTTCTACCAAATGGGGGGTTCATTGTCAACATTGTGTCAACGTGGTGTAAATCTCCAAACCCGCACCACCAGAGAAAAGCGACCGCATACCCTCGCGGGTATACGGTTGCTTGACATTGAAAATTCCTTATCGTCGCGGAGGAAATCGGGATCAGCCGGTCGCTTCTTCTCGGATATTCACGACTTCGCCGCCCGTGACCCTCACCAGGTCCTCGAAGGTGCAGCGAAAGACGGCGTGCGGCGTGCCTGCCGCCAGGTACAGCGCCGGGTAGCGGGCCAGGTCCTCGTCGATCAGAACGGGAAGCTGGGTGGCATGGCCCACGGGGGGGACGCCGCCGATAGCAAATCCGGTGGCCGCCCGCACCACCTCAGCCGGCGCCCGCCTGACGTCCGCCCCCAGGCGGCGCGACAGCTTGGCCACGTCGGCGCGGTTGCGGCCGGAGACGATGGCGAGGAGGGGGGCCTCGCGTCCTCGGTCGTCGATGACCACGAACACCAGGGACTTGCCGATCTGCCCGACGTCCGCCTGGACGGCCCGGGCGGCCTCCTCGGCGGTTCGGGTGCTCTCTGGGAACTCCAGAATCTCGCTCTCCAGGCCGGCCGCCTGCAGGGCGGTCCTGACGCGGGCTGTAGCCTCTTGCGCTCCCATCGGTCAGCCCTCCAGGTCCACCAGGATGTCCTGGCCTTCTACCTTGACCGGATAACTCTCCACGGGGACAACGGCGGGAAGCGTCAGGGCCCGGCCCGTGCGCACGTCGAAACGGGCGCCGTGCCGGGGGCAGATCACCTCGTGGCCGTCCAGCTCTCCTTCGGTCAGCGAGGCCTCGGCGTGGGTGCAGGTATCGTCTGTGGCGTACACTGTGCCCCCCACGTTGAACAGAGCGATCCGGAGACCCTCAACGGCGACCTTGTGGCAGGCTCCGGGCGTCAGTCCGGTCAGCTGGGCCACCTTGATGAAACGGGACAAAGCCGTTCCCCCCTTTTCGGCCATTATACCGGAGCCGCGAGGAGGGTAGCAAACGCTCACCGCAGCAGGAGGCCCCTCGCCTCCAGAAACGACCGGAGGTGGGGGCGGCGCGGCTGGCTGAAGAGGCGGGCCATGCGGCCGGTCCAGGTGGCC
>CALMNP010000216.1 GCA_937868875.1 uncultured Bacillota bacterium
TCCTGGACCTGGCGCTCCTTCAGCGCCTGCCTGACCTGTTCCCGGGTGGCCTGGCGGAAGCCGTCGTCCTTGATGGCCTCCAGGTTGATCTTCACGTTCAGCAGTGCGCCGTCCAGGGCGGCCTGGGCCAGGAAGTAGCCGCTGGCCCCGTCGCTGCGGGCGTTGGCGTTGCCGTGCTCCATGACGTCCAGGGCGTCGGGCAGAATCTCCAGCGCCTGCTGCAGGGTGGACAGGGGCACGCGCGTGGCTTCCTCCAGGGCCTTTTGAACGGCTGACCGGCGGGCCGCCTTCTCGCCGTCCGTTCCCCTGGGCAGGCCGTAGGCCGCCATCACGTCGCGGAAGGCGTCCTGGTCGCGGTCTGCCAGAAGCAGGAAGTTGGCCCTGGCCATGGTGGCCCGCTCCTGCGCAGCCTGCATCCTGCCCTCCACCTCGCGGTACTTCTCACGGCCCACCGTCAGACCGCTGACCATGGCCACCAGGGCCGCGGCCATGGCCCCCGTGAGAGCAGCGGCGGCGCCGCCGCCGGGAGCCGGCTCGCCGGACGCCAGGGTGTCCAGGAAGACACCCACCTTCAGGTCGTAGACCGGGGTTGTCTGGTCCGTCATCGGTCTGTTCCTCCTTCCAGGAGCCTGCCGGCGGATGCGGCCAGGCGCCCCTGCGCCACCACCTGGTCCACCAGGTTGGTGCCGAAGCGGTACACGATATCCTCCGGCCCCTCGCCGTCCAGGACAAGCAGGTCGGCCCTCTTCCCGGGCTCCAGGCTGCCCGTCTCCGCCTGCCGGCCCACGGCGTGGGCCGCGTTGATGGTGGCTGCGGCCAGGGCCTCCGCCGGCGTCAGCCCCATCTCCAGGGCGGCCAGGCCCATGACCTCGGCCATGGACTCCAGGGTGCAAGTGCCGGGGTTGTGGTCCGTCGCCAGAGCCACAGGCAGTCCCAGTTCCAGCATGCGCCGGGCCGGGGCATAGCGCCCCGTGCGCAGGAAGAAGGCGGTGCCCGGCAGGAGCACGGCGACCGCGCCGGCCCTGGCCATGGCCGCCAGGCCCTCTTCGGATGCGTAAAGCAGGTGGTCCGCGGACGTGGCTCCCAGCTCCGCCGCCAGCTCGGCGCCGCCGACGGCCGCCACCAGCTCGTCGGCATGCAGCTTGAGGCCTAGCCCCAACTGG
>CALMNP010000217.1 GCA_937868875.1 uncultured Bacillota bacterium
GCGGTGGAGGAGACCCGGGCCCTGCTGACGGGCAGCTGGGGGCGCTAATGATTACAGAAAGCGCTGCCCGGCGACCGGGCGGCCGATAGATAGGGAGGCAACTACATGTACCTGCGCGTGAACGGCTGTAACCATTTCCTCGAAGACACGGGCCCCAAGGGAGCCCAGGCCATTCTGACCCTGCACGGCGGCGGCGGCATGGGCGATTCCCGCGCCAAGCGGCAGGCCTTTGGTCCCCTGGACGACAAGTACCGGGTCGTTACCTTCGACGCCCGCGGCTGCGGCCGTTCGGAGGAAGTGGGCACCCCCAGCTATGAGCAGTGGTGCGCCGACGCCGAGGCCATTCGGCAGGAACTGGGTCTGGGCAAGGTAATCGTCGCGGGTGGTTCCTCCGGCGGCTTTCTGGCCCTGGAGTACGTGCTGCGGTATCCGGATAGCTGCTCCGCGCTGATTCTCCGCGGCACCGGCGCGGTGACCACGGACAACGAGGATCTGAAGCGCCGAGTCCGGGAAGCCGGCCTTCAGGTAGACTGGGACGCCTTCGACCGCTACTGGACGGGCCACGCCCTGTCGGATGAGGACATGAGGGAGGCCCTCTGGCAGTTCTACTCCCTCTATCCCGCCAAGGGGACCTGGGACCCGGTGGAGGGGCGCAAGAAGCTGGACGACCTCTACTTCCACCACAAGGCCCACAACTACACGATCCAGGTGAACTGGAAGGACTGGGACCTCAGGCCGCGCCTGGGGGAGATCAAGGTCCCGACCCTGATCGTGGTGGGCGAGCAGGACTGGGTGAAGCCGATCGAGAACTCGATAGTCCTCCGGGACGGCATTCCCAACTCCCGCCTGGTCGTGTTCGAGGGCTGCGGGCACGGGCCGCACACGGAGAACACCCCGAAGTTTGTCGCTACGGTACGAGACTTCTTGGCGGGGAACGGATTGTAGGGAGTGGTCCGCTGCGGGTCCATTATCAGTCATCAACTCAAGAAACGGGACATGCACGGGCACGTCCCGTTTCTTCGTGTAAAGAGACGGGAGGTACAGGAACAGGCCTTCCTGAGGCTCGCGGCCATGGGGACATAGTGATTTTGCGACAGGAACTATGCAGGAATTGGACCCGCCCGGGGCCCTTTTCGCACACCCCAAAACACAGGAAACCGCGCCACATCAAGCTTTAGGTGTTGACGGAATGTGCCGGGCCGGGTTGACGTTCAGGAGGTCACAGGTTCGATCCCTGTACCGCCCACCATTCTCGAAAGCGAAAGCACCGGTCCACGAGGGCCGGTGCTTTTCTGTGTTGGCGAGGGGGTAACCTCTCGCCCTGAACGCTAGTGGGTGGTGCCTAATCCTCGTCGCCCTCGGAGAAGTGCCGCCTGCTCAGACGCTGCTGGCTGCTGCTCAGAAACTGCTCACTGCCACCGGATCTCCCTGCCGTCCAGGAAGACCCGGTGCAGGGCTGTCCGCCCAAAGGAATCCACCAGGGCTTCCACTGTGAAATCTGCCCCCCGCTGCTCCAGGAGCTTCTCCCGTTCAGGAATGTAGAACTGCTCGATGCCGTAGTGCAGATTGTATTCCCACGAATTCTTCGTTCCGGGTGTAGCGTAAGCTTGCCAGGCGGCGGTCACGGTGCCCCGGAGGACGACCTGGTTCGGACTCAGCGCCGGGCGGTGCGCTGAGACCGCCACCGCCGTCCAGTAAGGATCCCCCTCCTGCAGAGTCACCCAGACTGTCTGATTCCGTTTGTAGGGCGCCCCCTTCATGGGGAGCTCCTCTTCCTTGAGATGAGAGATTTCATAGCTCAGGGACACATACCGGCCCGTCAGATAGCCCCAGGGGTCAACCGGAGCGGTTTTCAGGGTAACCGCCCTGCCTGTGGCCAGGGTATAGCCGTGAACAGCGATCATCATCAGCAGCACGGCAACCTGGATCGCCACCGCCCACCAGAACCGGCGCCTAACGCTCATGGCCGGCACCTCCCCAGTCCCGCATCCACCGCCGCCGGTTCCGCTCCAGGAGCCATCCGCCGCCCAGCAGCAGGACTCCGCCCAGAATGAAGAAGAGAGAGCGGTTCATGGCAGGGAAGAAGAGGTCAAAGTACCGTGTCAGCACATGGATGAGAAAGGCAGCCAGGCCGATGTTGACCAGGAGTTCGCTCCGCCGCTGGATGCCCAGGGCGGCGAGGCCGACCGCGCCGGCAAAGAGCAGAAGGTTGAAGGCCATCATCTTGGGAACCGCAGGCAGCAGCCCGGCCCCCAGGGAGACGACCACGGGCACCAGCAGCGCCGGCACAAGCAGCAAGCGTTTGCCTTCCTCACGCTGCCGGTAGTACCATGCGGCCCCCAGAGCCGCCAACAGCAAAATCACGACGCCTGCTGTGAGGAAGGGAGGGCCGGCAAAGAGCGATGCGGATGCCTTAGGCAACTCCGGGCGCTCTGTCATCAGGCGGAAGGTCAGGGCGTAAGCCCCGGCCAGGGTGAGGGCCCCGCCCGAACTCAGGTAGGCCCGTTCGTCCCCCAGACGGGCCAACCCGGTTGTCATCAGCACGGCGCCGTAGAGGATGGCGACCCGGGCTGTAAGGATAAGGACGCTTGCCTGGGCATGGTCCATGAACGTCACCAGGAACCAGAGAAAGAGCGCCAACAGCGCCACTGCCTCGCCCAGCGCCGTCCTGGCCTTGCGAGTGAGCGGCACGACCGCCCCAAGGAGCAAAACAGGAAAGAGGTAGTTATAACCGCCAAAACCGATCTGCTCAATCCACATCCAGATGATCAAGGCCACCATGGCCACGTAGAGCACCGGACTGGACAGGGTAATCAGAACCAGGGGCAGCAGCCCGGCGCCCCAGAGGAGGAACCCCTGGGAGTAATGGGCGTCCAGGTGGAAAACCTGGGTGAGAAGCCAGATAGCCGCACCGTAGAGCAGGCTGCCCAGGAAGACCAGGCTGTGGCCCAGGCGGGGGTAGTCGTTGCGCGTATACTCGAAATAGAAGCCGGCCCCGTATGTGCCCACCACACTGGCCAGTATGACCGCAATCTTTACAGCAGCGGGGATTCTTGGCCAGTTGGCGGCAAAGAAGAGGATCACGCCCACGCCGACCAGCAGGCTTCCCAGGATGGTGAAGACGAGGATCGTCCGGTCCCGGGCTCCTGCCCCGGGTTCGGGATAAAGCTTCAGGATGGACTCTCGCTGCGGACCGCTGATGAGCTCTTGCTCCACCCAGCGGGCAGTTTCGGCCGGGAGCAGAGCCGTCCAGTCGCGGGGATAACTCCGCTCGGTCATGTGCATCCCTCCTGTCCGTCTGAAGCGCTCCAGAGGCGCTTCGTCCCGTCCCCTTACGCTTCCTGCTTTTCTCTTCAATTTATGTGAGGTCTCAAGGCTTACGACTTCCCGCCCATGATTGCGGGGCCGGGGGCCTGGCGTCCCGGGCCCCCGTGCTGCAGGAACCACGTGATAGAGTGTAGAACCATCGCGCAAACCAGCGCGAAGGGGGGAGGGCCGGCAAGGGCCTCACCGCATGGGCATTCCGTTGAAAGAGCTGCTGCAGGTTCCAATCCTAAAGCGATCCCGGGTGCTGGCTGGGCGCTCCGGCCTTGACCATGAGGTGGAGTGGGTGGACGTGATGGACCTGCCCGACATCCGCCCCTGGATTCGCCCCAAAACCTTCCTTCTGTCCACGTTTTACGTCATTCGAGACGACCCGGAGGCCCAGTTGGACGTGATCCGCACCCTGGCGATGAGCGGTGCGGCGGGGCTCTGCCTGGACCCGCACATGTTCCTGAAGGGCGTTTCGCATGAGTTCACGCAGCTCGCCGACCAGTTGGGGGTGCCGGTGGTGGAGCTGCCCGAGGAGGCAGGGTACGGCGAGCTGATCACTCCCCTGATGGACGTAATTATCCGCCGTCGGCGGTTGGAGACCGATTTCCTTTCGGACCTCCTGGAGGGGAAGTTCCGGACCGAGGAGTTCCTGGCGCGTAGAGCGCGGGCTATCAATTGGCGGTTGCAGGACCGGCACGCAGTGATGGTGGTGGATATCGACGAATTTGAGGAACTGAGCCTCAAGCGTTTTCAGGATGAGGAGCACATCCAGGCGGTTAAGAGGACCTTCGCCGCGGCCGTAGAGCAAATCGTGCAGCAGCGTTGGAGTGAGCGCACAGCCGCTTTCGAGAAGAGCGACAGCATCGTGCTGTTGCCCGAAATCCCTACTGACATGTCCCCGGTTGAGATCAGGGAGGGCTGCCGGGCACTAGGGTACGACATCAAGGCCGCCCTGTCGCGGCGCTTGCCTGACCTGTCAGTCACCGTGGGCATCGGACGCCTTGCCCCGCCCACACGGCTCTGGCGCAGCTACCAGCAGGCAGAGCAAGCCATTGCCCTGGGGCGCCAGTTCTTGCGCACCATCGGCGTGTACAGCTTCGACCAGGTGGAAATCTACAGCCTATTGCTGGAACTCGAACGCGATCAATTACACCGGTTTGCGACAGAACAGCTCGGCGCACTGATCCACTACGACCGAGAGAAGGGGGCGGATTTCGTTCATACCCTCGAAACGTATTTCGAACACGAGCAGAATCTGGCGCGCACAGCCAGGGCCCTCTTCATTCACCGCAACTCACTGCAGTATCGGTTGGAGCGTATCAAGGAGATCCTGAGCATCACCAGTTTTGGCGGGGCTGCGGCTCTGAACCTGGCCCTGGCCATCAAGGTAAGGCGGGTAGGCGATGCGCCGCTGGATCACCGGCCGGAAGGCTGGGACGGGGGGCTGGGGTAGGACGAGGGTCCTGGAAAGGGCGTCCTCCCCCCAGCGGGCCGGGCGCAGCGCAGGTGCCCAGCCTTGCGGAGTCGACCGCGTTCAGCCCTTTGGTCATAATGCACAAAAGCCTGCCCCCCAGTTTTGTTGAAAAGGCCCATGGGCATTTCCTGCCATGGGCCTATAATTGTATCCAACTAAAAGGCTGGACTGCATTCGCAAAGGGAGGACCGCTCATGTCGTTGCACCGCAGACGCCTCGCCGTGGTGTTGTCTCTAGCGCTCCTGGTTCTTTCCGTCGCCGCCGCGGGATGCAGCCAAGGGGCCGCCAACCAGGGGACGGGAACTGGGGGCAATTCCGCCCCGTCAACGCCCCAGATCGCCTTCTACGGCGCCACCAACGATACCATGGTCTTCTGGGATCCCAGCGACAGCTACTCCAACGAGATCATCGCCATGAACAACATCTACGAACGGCTGCTCCAGTACGACCCGGCGACCAACCAGTTCACGGGCGTCCTGGCCAAGGAGTGGCAGACCTCTCCCGACGCCCTCACCTGGACCTTCACCCTGCGGGAGGGCGTCAAGTTCCACAGCGGCAATGAGATGACCGCGGAGGCCGTCAAGTCCTCCATCGAGCGCACCATGAAGAGGGGCAACGGCGCCGCCTTCATCTGGGAGGCGGTCAAATCCATCGAGACCGACGGTAAGTACAAGGTGATCTTCCACCTCAGCCACCCCTCGCCTCTGGATCTGGTGGCGGCCTCGGGCTACGCGGCCTTCATCTTTGATCCCACTGTGGCGCAAAAGAACGGCGAAGACTGGTTCAGCAAAGGTAACGAGGCGGGCACCGGCGCCTACATGCTGGAGAGCTGGCAGCAGGGCGGAGACCTGGTCCTCAAGCAGTTCCCCGACTACTGGCAGGGCTGGAGCGGTAAGCACTTCAGCAAGGTTGTCTATAAGACGGTTCCGGAGGCGGCCACCAAGCGGCAGATGCTGGAGGCCGGGCAGCTGGACTTCGTGGAGATGCTGCCCTTTGAGCAGGTGGAAGCCCTGAAGTCCTCTCCCAACGTAACGATTACCACCACGCCCTCCTTCCAGAACCTGATGGCCTTCTTCAACACCCAGAAGAAGCCCCTGGACAACGTGAAGGTGCGCCAGGCGCTGAGCTACGCCTTCCCCTATAACGTGGTCGTCAACGACGTCATGAAGAACTACGCCCAGCAGTCCCGCGGCCCGATCCCCAAGGGCCTCTGGGGCCATGACGATCATCTGCCCCAGTACACCTACGATCTGGACAAGGCCAAGCAGCTCCTGAACGACGCCGGCTACCCGCAGGGCGGCTTCACCCTGACCATGACTTACGCCTCGGGCGACGAGAACGAGCGCCGCATGGCGGAGCTGTACAAGGCGGAGCTGGCCAAGCTGGGCATCACCCTGGAGCTGAAGGGCATGCCCTGGGAGGCGCAGTGGGACCAGGGCAAGGCCACCAAGCCCCAGGACCGGCAGGACATCTTCGTCATGTACTGGTGGCCGGACTACGCCAACCCTTACAGCTTCCTCTATAGCCTCTTCCACACGGAGGACAAGGTGCTGTTTAACCTGGGTTACTACAGCAACCCGCAGTATGATCAGCTGATTGACAAGGCCAACGGTCTGGCGGCCACCGATCGGCAGCAGGCGATCCAGCTTTACGGTCAGGCCCAGGAGCTGCTGCTCCAGGACGCTCCGGCGCTGTTCATGTATGACCAGGAGTACGTCCGGGCCATGCGGTCGAACTTCAAGGGCTACACGGACAACCCCGCTTACCCGAATGTTGTCTTCTTCTACAACACCTACCGCGAGTAGCGGCGCCGCTCCATTGGCGGCCCGTCGCTAAATCCTGACGGTGCCGCCCTCCGGCGGCCCATCACGTTACCCCAGCGGCGCCGGCTGGCAGCTCTGTCGCGGGCTGGCCGCCATGGCGCCGCTTGTGGCGCTGAGAATCCAATCGACCGAGGAGTGCGAACAGGATGTGGGCCTACACCCTTCGCCGCATCGCCCTGGGGATCGTGGTACTGCTAGGCCTCACCCTGGTGACCTTCCTCATCGCCCGCGTGGTCCCCTCGGACCCCGCAGCGCGCTGGATGGGACCCCGAGCCACAGCCGAGCAGATCGGGGCGGCCCGGGTCAAGCTGGGGCTGGATAAGCCCCTGTACGTCCAGTACCTGCGCTACATGGCGGACATGGCCCGGGGGGACCTCGGTACCTCCATCCGCACCCACCAGCCGGTCCGGAAGGACCTGGCGGCCATGCTGCCGGCCACGGTGGAGCTGGTCGTGGTGGGGATGGTCCTGGCGGTGCTTGTCGGGATCCCCCTGGGCGTCCTGTCGGCCATGTTCCGGGACTCCCCCATGGACCACCTGGGGCGGGTGGTCTCCGTCACGTCGGTCAGCCTGCCTACCTTCTGGCTGGCGATGATCCTGCAGCTCGTGTTCTTCAAGAGCCTGGGCATCCTGCCCCTCGCGGACCGGGTGGACAGCATCATCAAGCTGACCTACCCCCTGCGGCCAGGCACCGGCTTTTACCTGCTGGACAGCCTGCTGCAGGGGAACTGGCCTTTTTTCCACAGCACTCTGGCGCACCTGATGCTGCCCGCCGTGACCCTGGCGGCCTATCCTGCGGGCCTGGTGGCCCGCATGATCCGCTCTTCCATGCTGGAGGTGTATCAGGAGGACTACATCCGGTTGGGACGGGCCTTCGGCTTTTCCGAGTCGCTGATCACCTTCCGCTACGCGCTGCGCAATGCTCTTGCACCCGCCCTGACCGTGATCGCCCTGACCTTTGCCTACTCACTGGGCAGCACCTTTCTGGTGGAGGCTGTGTTTAACTGGCCCGGGATGGGCAAATACGCCGCGGATGCGGTGACCACCGCCGACTACCCGGCGATCATGGGCGTCACGATCTTCATCGCCGCTCTGTACGTAGCGCTCAACATTCTTGTGGACATCGCCCAGGCGGTGCTCGACCCGCGGGTGCAGTTATCTTGAGGGGTGACAGACCATGACCACCACAGAGGTGGACGATCGTGGCGGAGGCGGCCGGACGGACCAGGGCGGCCGGCCCGGCCAGGGCAGCCGCACGGACCGGCCCAGCGAGGCTCAGGATCAGGCGACCCGGCGCGGCTCCCTCTTCTGGGTCTGGCATGTGCTGAGGCAGAACCCGCTGACGGCCCTGGGCGCCGCGATGGTACTGGGGCTGGTGCTGGCGGCCCTGTTGGCTCCCTGGCTGGCGCCCTTCCCCGGCGACGGGGGCGTGGACGTACATCCCAAAAGCCAACTCCTGGCCCCCAGCCTGGAGCATCCCTTCGGCACCGACGAATTGGGCCGCGACCTGTTCAGCCGGGTCGTCTACGGGGCCCGCATCTCTCTGTTCACCGGCTCCCTGGTCATCGGCCTTGCCCTGCTGATCGGCATTCCCCTGGGTGCCGCCGCCGGGTACCTGGGGGGCTTCGTGGACGAGGTCATCATGCGGTTTGTGGATATCGTGCTGAGCTTCCCGCCCCTGCTGCTGGCCACCGCCCTGGCGGCCATGCTGGGGTCCAGCCTCGTCAACGCCATGATCGCCGTAGCCGTGGCCTGGTGGCCGTGGTACGCGCGCATCATGCGCGGTCAGGCGGTGGCCCTGCGGGAGCGGGGGTACGTGGAGGCGGCCCGGGCCGGGGGTGTGGGTACCCTGCGCATCCTGACCCGGCACATCATTGCCAACTCCCTACCGCCACTGATCGTCCAGGCATCTATGGATTTCGGCTCCGTGATCCTGACCTCGGCCTCCCTCAGCTTCCTCGGCCTGGGGGCGCAGCCGCCCCAGCCGGAGTGGGGCCTGCTGATCAGTACCGGCCGGACCTTCTTCTTGACCAACTGGTGGTACGTGACCTTTCCCGGGTTGGCGATCCTGGTCACGGCCGTCGCCTTCAACCTGGTGGGGGACGGACTGCGGGAATACCTGGATCCCCGACTGCGCAGCGTGTAGGGAGGAGAGCCATGGCAGAACCGCAGCGCTTGCCTCTCTTGGAGATTCGCAACCTCAGCCTTGAATTCGCGACCCCGCTGGGGCCGGTCTACGCCCTGAACCTCGGGGGGCTGGACCTCTACCCGGGGGAGGTCCTGGGCCTGGTGGGGGAGTCCGGCTCCGGCAAGAGTCTGACGGCCTCCACCGTCCTGGGGCTGCTGCCGTCACGCCGGGCACGGGTCACCAGCGGGCAGGTCCTCTTCGACGGACGCGACCTGCTGCGGGCCACGCCGGCCGAACTGCAGCATATCCGGGGCCGGGACATCAGCATGATCTTCCAGGACCCCATGGCCGCTCTCAACCCGGTGTTCCCGGTAGGGGAGCCACTGCTCCGCATCCTGCGGCTGCATCGCGGGCTACGGCCCGCGGAGGCGCGCCACGAGGCCCTGCGTATCCTGGACGAGGTGCAGATCCCCGACCCCGCCGCAATCCTTCGCCGCTATCCCCACGAACTGAGCGGCGGCCAGCGGCAGCGGATCATGATCGCCATGGCCATCGCCGGTGGCCCCCGGCTGCTGGTGGCCGACGAGCCTACCACGGCCCTCGACGTCACGGTCCAAGAACAGGTAATTCGCCTGCTGCAGGCGCTGCAGCGGGCCCACGGCACGGCGGTCCTGTTCATCACCCACAACATGGGCGTGGTGGCGCGCCTGGCGGATCGGGTGGCTGTGATGTACGGGGGCGACGTAGTGGAAGTGGCGCCGGTGGCGGAGCTGTTCAGCGCCCCCCGGCATCCGTACTCCCGTCTGCTGCTGGACGCCATCCCCCGGGTAAGCGCCCGCAGGGAACGGCTCCCGGCCATCGGAGGCGAGGTGCCGGACCTGCGCCGGCGGCCTGTGGGGTGCGCCTTTGCACCCCGCTGCCCCCTGGTCACGGCCCGCTGCCTGTCGGAACGGCCTTCGCTTTCTGCCGCGGGGGCGAGGCAGGTGGCCTGTTTCCATCCCCTTGCAGCCGGGGACAGCCGGACGGAGGCGTTGGCATGACCGCCACAACGGACCCCAGGCCTCCCTTCCTTAGCGTGGAGCACCTTTCCGTCCGTTACCCCGTCCACGCCGGCGTTCTGCGGCGCCGGGTAGGCTGGGTCAAGGCGGTGGATGACGTCAGCTTCGCAATCGCCCGGCCGGGAGAGGCCCTGGGGCTGGCGGGGGAATCCGGCTGCGGCAAGAGCTCCCTGGCACGTGCCCTGCTGCGGTTGATTGAACCGGCCGCCGGCAGGGTGGTCCTGGAGGGGACGGACATCACCGCCCTCGGCCCGGAGGAACTGCGCCGGCGCCGCAGGGACGTGCAGATCGTGTTTCAGGATCCATACTGGTCGCTGAACCCGCGGATGAAGGTAGAGGATATCGTCGCCGAGCCCCTGGAGGCCTCCCTGGGCTGGGATCGCCGCTGGCGGCTGGCTCGAGCCCACGAGGTGCTTGAGGCGGTGGGCCTGCGCCACGACCAGGCGCATCGCTACCCTCATGAGTTCTCTGGCGGCCAGCGACAGCGCATCGGCATCGCCCGGGCCCTGTCCGTCCAGCCCCGGCTGGTGGTACTGGACGAGCCCACCTCCTCCCTGGACGTGTCGGTGCAGGCGCAGATCC
>CALMNP010000218.1 GCA_937868875.1 uncultured Bacillota bacterium
GGGGTGTCGCTGCCGAGCGGCAGCTATTGCCGGGAGTGCCTGCAGGAGGCCGTGGCCCCGGCCGGGAGCGATGGGGCTCCGGCCCGGCGCGTCCCCCCCAAGAGCCCGTTCCTGGCGTTCATCCTCTCGCTGGTGCCCGGCGTGGGCCACATGTACCTGGAGCTGATGCAGCGGGGCCTGTCCTTCACCATGGTGTTCTTCGGCGCCGTGACCGTCTCGGTGCTCCTGCAGGCAGGCGAGCTGATGGCCTTCCTGGGCCCGGTGGTCTATTTCTACAGCATCTTCGATGCCCTGCAGTACCGCCGACGCATCAACGCCGGGGAGTCCGTGGCCGACAGGCCGGTGGTGACCTGGCGCCAGGTGGAGTCCTGGCTCCGCCTTCGGCCGGGCCAGACCCAGACTCTCGTGGCTTACCTGCTCATCCTCTTCGGCGCCCTGAAACTGCTTCAGAATCTGGCCCCCTGGTACCGGATCTTCCCCTACAATCCGATCACCAGCCTCTCTCCGCTGCTGATCGTGGGCACTGGGCTGTGGCTGCTTCGGGCCGGCCGGGAGCGGACCAGCGACCGCCCCGGAGCCTCCAGCGAGGGATCCAGCGCTTCATGAACCGACGCTCTGACCGGTCGGTGTACGGGACAGGAAACCGTCACCCGCCGGTCAGACTTTTTCCGCGGCTCCGGCGTAGACCTCACAGAAAGCAGCCAAAACGTGCTGCGTTCCCAATTGTTCAGGAGTGACAAGTCATGCAAAAGCGCCTCTACCGTTCCCGTCACGAACGGGTCATCGCCGGCGTCTGCGGCGGCCTCGCCCAGTACTTCGCCGTGGACCCCACCCTGGTGCGCATCATCTGGGTGCTGCTGGCCCTTTCCGGCACCGGAGTCCTGCTCTATCTGGTTGCCCTGCTGGTCATCCCCGAGGAGCCCCGGGCAGCCGCTGAACAAGCGGCCGGCAGCGAAGAGCGACCTTCCGAGGGGCACAGCGCGCCGGGTCCCGCGGAGTCGGACCGGAACCCCGCCGGACCCGCAACAGCCCACCCCGTGCCTCCCTCCCAGCCGGCGAGCCCGGAGAACCGCATGGTGGCCGGTCTGATCCTGGTGGCCGTAGGCCTGTTCTTCCTGGGCCGCAACCTGTTCCCGCACCTGTTCCTCCTGCAGGGCCGGTACCTCTGGTCCATCCTGCTGATTCTGGTGGGCGTGGCGGTGCTGGCGGGCGGGTTCCGGAGGAGGGGCTGAGATGAATCTGGAGTGGCGCAGCGTCAGCCGGGGCCTCTTTCTCATCGCCCTGGGCGTCGTCTTTCTGCTCATCAACCTGGGTCTGCTGTCCTGGACCTTCTGGATGGACCTGGGCTTCTGGTGGCCGGTCCTGCTGGTGGTCCTCGGCATCGGCGTCCTGTTCAAGCGGCTTGTGCCGTTCTCTTTTGTCCTCCTGGTGTCCCTGCTGGTGATCCTGGCCCTAAGCCTCACCGGTTGGGGCTCCAGCCTGCAGCACCGTTTCCTTGGCGCAGGTCCCACGTCCCGGTTCGTGCAGAGCTACGCCCTGCCGGAGGGGACGACCAGCGCCCGGGTCATAATCGATGCCGGCGCGGTGGACTTGAAGATGGACGGCGCGTCTTCCGGGCTGGCCGACGTAGACCTGGCCTATCCCACCGCCTGGGGCGCGGGGCTGAACGTCTCGTCGGAGTCGCAGGGAGGCGGCAGCGTGGTGCTCCGCGTCTCTCAGGCCGGGGTCCGCACCCTTATCGCCCCGGGCACCGGAACCAGGCTCTATGATTGGACCGTTCACCTCACGAACAGGTTCCTGTGAATCTGACCCTGAACGCCGGAGCGGTCAAGGCCGACCTGGACCTCTCCCAGGTGAAGCTGGAGAAGTTTGAGCTCAGGGGCGGCGCCGGCGATGTGCGTGTGAAGTTCGGCAGGCCGGAAGGCAAGGTACCGGTATCCGTGGATGCCGCCGCCTCTCACGTGGTGCTGGTTGTGCCGAGCGGCGTCCCGGTTCGGGTGGCCACGGAGGGCGTGCTCGGCAGCGTCCATGGCCTGTCCGACCTGACAGATGCCGCAGGAGACGGTACAGTGGCCACACCTGGCTTCGGCGCCTCCAATCGGGGACTGGACATAGCTGTCCACGAGGCCCTGGCCGATGTCCGCCTGGAGCGGTAGTGACGTACTCCGCTGACTGAAGTCAGCGGCATCTCAGGCGGCAAGAGCCACC
>CALMNP010000219.1 GCA_937868875.1 uncultured Bacillota bacterium
GCCCGGCAGCCAGACTCTCCATCCGTCCGCGGTCCTCGCCGTCCCCGGCAACCACGAGGTCGGGGCGTTGGGACTCCGGCAGGAGCGAAAGGGCTTCGATGGCATACCTGACACCGTTTTTCGCCGTCAGGCGCCGGGCACACACCAGGACCGGCCGGTCCGAGAAGCCGAAACGCCGCCGGGCCTGCCACTTCTCCTCAGGGGTCGCCGGCTGGAGCAAATGGTCATCGACAGCGTTTTCGATGATCGCCACCTGCCCGGGGCGGATTTGACCCACATACTGTGCGATCCTCTCATCGACACAGATTATGGCATCGGCAGCACGATACGCCTTGTGCTCTGCGGCCATGAGGTAGGTGTAGACCGCGTCGCCCTTCGCGCAGAACCCGGCGGCCGCCTCCTCGTAAGCGAGGTACCCGTGAACCGTTAAGACCAGGGGCACGTCGGTCCAGTGCAGCACGTCCCGAACCGCAACAGCCGACAGGGCGTCCTCCGCCAGGACAACATCCACCCCCGATGCCCGTTGAAGGACTTTCTGAGTCATCTGCCGGGCCAGGAGCGCCTGGGCGTCATGAAAGGAAGCCGCCGGGGGGTAGGGCTCGCCGCCGATGATCTCTACGTGATGCCCCAACGCCTGTAGTGACTGCACAAGAAGTTCGATGTGCGTAGTGACGCCCCCCAACTGCGGGTAGGGCCACCATGTGAGGACGGCAATCTTCATGCGAGCATCACCCCGTGACCTTGCTCCATAGCAGTTCGACTTCGTCGTCAATCTCCCGCCCGTCGGCCCGCAGCGGCTCCAGTAACCGTTGTGCATCACCGGGCTTCCCGCCCAATGCATACGTCAGCGCCAGCTGCAGAACGGCCCGGTGATTCCCAGTCTGGGCCGCAGGCAGAAGAACAGTCTCGGCCAGGTGGTAGCGCCCCAGGTCCAGAAGTGCAGCCCCCAGGTTGACCCGGTTGTCCTCAGTGCCGCCCCCTTCCATGGCCCGTTCCAGCACGGTGACAACGTCCTCCCTGTGTCCCGCGTCCCATAGCTGGGCCGCCACCTGGTCGTAATCCTCCCCGCTCAGAGGTTGAGCGTCACGGTTCAATGCCAGACGTACCCCCAGATCCACGCCCTGCGACTTGCCGGACCGCAGGAAGGGCAACACCACGTTTATGACCTCAGGCGCCGGTTGTCTGCCGGCCACACTGGCATAGCCCAATTGCTGGGCAATCCCGGTGGTGAACTGGTCCAAGCTGAAGTTGGCCGCCGTCCTCAGGCCCTCGTCCACCAGGTGCCGGTTCAAGGCCGGGTCCCCGAGAACGCGTTCTACAGCCTCCGCGATCGCCGCTGGCGTGTCAGCGGTGATCAGGCAGTTTTGGCCATGCGCGGCATAGGCACGAATGCCTCCGCAATCGGTGGTGACCACCGGCGTGCCACAGGCCATGGCCTGGAGGGGGGCGACGGGAGCCCCTTCATGGTTGGATGCCAAGACCAGCACCTGGGCCTTGCGGTAGAGATCGGCAAGGTCCGCCGGCGACGGGTTCACCACCCGTGTGCGTGGGTGGGGGTAGCGCACCCGGTCGGTCATGGCGACCTGAATCAGTTCATGCTCGATCCCTTTCCAACGCAGTCTCTCAGAGGCCTCCAGGACCAACTCCATTCTCCTGAAGCCCAACGTATCGTCGGCGATCGTCAGGACGATGGGTCGCGCCGTTCGCCTCCCAGCGCCCGGCGCCGCAGGGTAAAGCACCTTTGGGTCGACACCTGGCGGAACCTCAACAGCGTTCACCCCGAAACGTTTCCTCAGCACGCTTGAGGCGAACGGCGACAGGCTTACGTGCCGGACCCCTTGGGTACGGTAGGCCTCGTCCATGAACCTGTCTCTTATACAC
>CALMNP010000220.1 GCA_937868875.1 uncultured Bacillota bacterium
GGCTCGGAGATGTGTATAAGAGACAGCATGTAATGCGTCGTGAGCAAGATGGTCTTCCCCTGCTCACTAAGATGGCGCACCACCTCCCGCAGTTCCCGCGCGCCCACCGGGTCCAGCCCCAGGGTGGGCTCGTCCATGAACAGCACCTCCGGATCGTTAAGCAAGGCCCTAGCGATGTGCAGCCGCTGCTTCATTCCCTTGGAGTACCCTTCGACCCGCTCCGTGGCGCACGGGCTGGCTATCGGGCGTGTCGGCGTTGCCTACCACGAAGCGTCGCCCCATCCCCGGCGGCGGAGGCGGTGCAGCGCGCCTGCGCCTACATCGAATCTCACCTCGACGAGTCGGTCACACTTGCGGCACTCGGACGCGAGGTCGGCGTAAGCCCGTCTCATCTGCAGCGAACCTTCAAGAAGATTGTAGGTGTGTCGCCTAAGGAGTTCGCAAGCGCACACCGCATTGAACTTCTCAAGCTCCAGTTGAAGAAGGGCAATACCGTGACGGACGCCGTCTATGAAGTCGGTTATGGATCCGGCAGCCGCGTCTATGAAACAGCGGATTCGCACCTCGGAATGACGCCCGCGACGTATCGTCGGGGTGGGCCTGGCATGTGCATCAGATTCACCGTCGCCACATCGCCTCTTGGTCGCCTTCTGGTGGGCGCAACCGAGCGCGGCGTCTGTGCCGTCACCCTGGGAGACGATGATGCTGCTCTTGTGGCTGAACTCCGCCGCGAGTACCCGAATGCCACCCTTGAACGCACGGAGGCTGAGCTCGATCAGTGGATCACTGCCATCGTGCGCCGCTTGAGTGGCGAATCTGCCGGGGTCGCTCTGCCGCTCGACCTGCGGGCGACCGCATTTCAGTTACAGGTTTGGAAAGCACTGCAGGAGATTCCTTACGGCAGCACGCGGTCCTACAGCGAAATCGCCGCGGCGATCGGGAAGCCAACCGCCGTACGGGCGGTTGCCCGGGCCTGTGCGAGAAATCCCGTGGCACTCGTAGTGCCCTGCCATCGCGTAGTTCGGGAGGATGGAAAGCTGGGCGGATACCGCTGGGGGATCGAACGAAAGCGGCGGCTGATTCAGCAAGAGCGTGACCTGGCGGACCACGGTGCTCACGAAGAATAGCGCTGTCTTCGTTCCACCTACGAAACGGCATCTGACGAGAAGGAGCCTGGCCGTGCGGCCAGGCTCCTTCTCGGAATTCCTCTGCTGGGACCGTCATGCTGTCGATCGTCTAGAAATCCATGCCGCCCATGCCGCCGCCGGGCATCGGGGCGTCCTTCTTGGGCTCGGGCTTGTCGGTGACCAGGGACTCGGTGGTCAGGATCATGCTGGCGATGGAGGCCGCGTTCTGCAGGGCAGAGCGGGTGACCTTCACCGGGTCGATGATGCCGGCATCCACCATGTCCACGTACTCGCCGGTGAGGGCGTTGAAGCCATAGCCCTTCTTCTGCGTCTTGACATGCTCCACGATGACGGAGCCCTCGAAGCCGGCGTTGATGGCGATCTGGCGGAGCGGCTCTTCCAGGGAGCGGCGGACGATGTCGGCGCCCAGCTGCTCCTCGCCGCTCAGCTTCAGGCCGGCCACAGCCGCCATCACGTTGATGAGGGCGGCGCCGCCGCCGGAGACGATGCCTTCCTCCACAGCGGCGCGGGTGGCGTTGAGGGCGTCCTCGATGCGGAGCTTCTTCTCCTTCAGCTCCACCTCAGTGGCCGCGCCGACCTTGACCACCGCCACGCCGCCGGCCAGCTTGGCCAGGCGCTCCTGCAGCTTCTCGCGGTCGAAGTCGGAGGTGGTCTCCTCGATCTGAGCCTTGATGGCCTTGACGCGGTCCTTGATCTTGGCCTGGTCGCCATGGCCCTCGACGATGGTGGTCTCTTCCTTGGCCACCCGGACCTGGCGGGCCTGGCCGAAGTACTTGACATCGGCATTCTCCAGCTTCAGGCCAAGCTCCTCGGAGATGACCTGGCCGCCGGTAAGGATGGCGATGTCCTCGAGCATGGCCTTGCGGCGGTCGCCGAAGCCCGGGGCCTTGACGGCCACGGCGGTCAGGGTGCCGCGCAGCTTGTTGACCACCAGGGTGGTCAGGGCTTCGCCCTCAATGTCCTCGGCGATGATCAGGATCGGCTTGCCGCGCTGAACAACCTTCTCCAGGACGGGCAGCAGGTCGGCGATGGCCGAGATCTTCTTATCGGTGATGAGGATGTAGGGCTCGTTGAGGACGGCCTCCATCTTCTCCGTGTCGGTGACCATGTACGCAGAGATGTAGCCGCGGTCGAACTGCATGCCCTCGACGACTTCCAGCTCCGTGGCCAGAGTCTTGGACTCCTCGACGGTGATGACGCCGTCCTTGCCGACCTTCTCCATGGCGTCGGCGATCAGCTTGCCGATCTCCTCGTCGTTGGCGGAGATGGAGGCAACCTCGGCGATGGCCTTGCGGCCCTCGACCGGGATGGCAATCTTCTTCAGCTCATCGACGGCGGTCCGGACGGCCTTCTCGATGCCCCGCTTGAGGATCATCGGGTTGGCGCCGGCGGTGACGTTCTTCAGGCCCTCGCGGACGATGGCCTGGGCCAGCAGGGTGGCTGTGGTGGTGCCGTCGCCGGCCACGTCGTTGGTCTTCGTGGCGACTTCCTTGACCAGTTGGGCACCCATGTTCTCATAGGGGTCCTCCAGGTCGATTTCGCGCGCGATGGTCACACCATCGTTGGAGACGACCGGAGCACCGAACTTCTTATCCAGGACGACGTTGCGGCCCTTGGGTCCAAGGGTGACCTTGACCGTGTTGGCCAGGGCATTTACGCCGCGCTCCAGAGCGCGCCGCGCCTCCTCGTCGAAAACAATCATCTTGGCCACGCTGAAAACCTCCTCTTAACCGTATACTGCTTTCCCCGCCCGGGCTCTGCGCCCGCGGGCAAACCCGTGGGAGCGGCTAGTCGGCGACGATGCCCAGAATGTCGCGCTCGGAGAGGATAAGCAGCTCCTCACCGTCCAGCTTGACTTCGGTGCCGCCGTACTTGGAGAACAGGATGCGGTCACCCACCTTGACGTCAAGAGCAACGCGGGTGCCGTTGTCCAGGACCCGGCCGGTGCCGACCGCCAGAACCTTGCCCTGCTGGGGCTTTTCCTTGGCGGTGTCAGGGAGGACGATGCCGGACTTGGTTTTCTCCTCGTTCTCCAGCGCCTTCACCACAACCCGGTCGCCGAGCGGCTTGATCTGCATGGACCAATCCCTCCTTCGATAACTGTCACCCGGAGGCTCCTGCCCCTCGGGTCAAATTTGCGGCCGTCAGGCTGCTCCCGTCCCGGAGAGGTCCCCAGAGCACGGAAAGCGCGCCAGCACGTGCCTTTCTTGGTTGTTAGCACTCGCCTTGGGTGAGTGCTAAGTCCAGTAACTAATATAGGCAATCCCCGGGAGCCAAGTCAAGCCCCGCGTCGCAGAAGATGGCGGATGGACAGGACGCTCCTCCGCCGGGCCCGGCGGCTAGCTTGGGCCGGGACCGCCGCCGCT
>CALMNP010000221.1 GCA_937868875.1 uncultured Bacillota bacterium
GCGAAGGGCTCCCGGCCTACGGCACCAACGTCCTCACCAACGTCCTCAACGAGGCGGGTGGCTATCCGACCCGGAACTTCAAGTCCGGTGTCTTCGAGGGGGGTGCCAAGCTCTCCGGCGAGGCCCAGGCCGAGCTGGAGATCAAGCGTGGCGGCAGCGCCACCCACGGCTGCCACCGTGGCTGCGTCATCCAGTGCTCCGGCATCTTCAACGATGAGAAGGGCAACTATGTCACCAAGCAGCCCGAGTACGAGACCGTCTGGTCCCACGGCGGCCACTGCGGCATAGACGATCTGGACACCGTGGCCAAGCTGGACTACATGGACGACAACTTCGGCCTGGATACCATCGAGATGGGGGTAACCATCGGTGTGGCCATGGATGCCGGGCTTGCAGAGTTCGGCGACCGCGAGGGTGCCATCAGGCTCATGGAGGAGGTTGGCAAAGGGACACCCCTCGGCCGGGTGCTCGGCTGTGGCGCAGAGATAACCGGCAAGGTGTTCGGCGTGGAGAAGGTGCCTGTGGTCAAGGGGCAGGCGATCCCCGCCTACGACCCGCGCCCGATCCAGGGTATCGGCGTTACCTACGCCACCACCACCCAGGGGGCTGACCACACGGCAGGCTATGCCATCGCCACCAACATCCTCAAAGTCGGCGGCGACGTGGATCCGCTCAAGACCGAGGGGCAGGTGGAGCTTTCCCGCAACCTGCAGATCGCCACGGCGGCCATCGACTCCACCGGCATGTGCCTCTTCATCGCCTTCGCCATCATGGACCAGCCCGAGACCTTCCAGGCGCTACTTGACCTGCTCGGCTCCTTCTACGGCATCGAGATGACCGGCGATGACGTGGTTGCCCTCGGCAAGAAGGTCCTCTCAGCGGAGAGGGACTTCAACGCCAGGGCAGGCTTCACCAAGCATCACGACCGTCTGCCGCGCTTCTTCTACACAGACCCGATCGCACCCCACAACCAGGTGTTCTCGGTGTCTGATGAGGAGATGGATACGGTCTTCAACTGGTAGTAATTGGGCGGCGTCCATATTTCCGCCATCTCGGCCCTGTCCTCAGGACTTCCTTGTGCGGCGTAGCAGTCCCTCTCTCTATCTCTCCCCCTGAGGGGGAGAGTACACATTGCCCTCTCCCTTTGGGAGAGGGGTAGGGTGAGGGTGGCTACGCCTCCGCGGAGTCCTTCCGGGCAGAACCGACCTGACGAAAATCTGGACGCCGCCGCTGCATTCGCTGCAAAACATTTCTTCATTGTTATTGATGGGATATGGATCTGGAATCATATAGAAATTACATGATCCACGGCCGGATTTGCGGCAGGTTCGGCATGGCTTGAGTAAGGATGACCGCAGACGTAGCAGCGCTACGTCGAGGATCGGCCGAGCGAAAACGGGTCGAAGATGCCGTGAAGACGGATGTGGACAGGGGGAGGGGGAAACTCCATGCTGCTGGAACAGCTAGTGGAAAAAGCCAAGGAGCCTCCCCGTTACGACTGGGAATCCTACTATCGCTGGCTTTACAGCACTCTTGCCGGTCGGGAGGTGAGCGATATCCGCTTCTGGCTCTGCGAGAAATGTTTTTCGGTTAACATTCTCTTCCTCCCGGCAAAGTACGGCAAGTGCCGGAGTTGCAATCTCATCTACATGACTTAGCCACAGGAAACGATCCGATGGAGAAGAAGCCGTTGCACACTCTCGCCGTCACCCTGAAAGGGGCGCGACTCAATGCCTTCTATCCCCTTCTTCAGCAGGGGGTATGGGTCCCCTGCCGGGTCGGCGTCCCCCTTGAGGATCTGCTGG
>CALMNP010000222.1 GCA_937868875.1 uncultured Bacillota bacterium
CGCGGGTTTTCAGGGGCTGTTCCGCAACCCGCTGGCCGACCCGTTCATCCTGGGCATCTCTTCCGGGGGCGCCCTGGGAGCGGCCCTGGCCATCGTGGCGTCGCTGGATCTCGGCTGGGCCGCATCGGGGGTCATCCCCATTGCGGCCTTCGTGGGTGCCCTTCTCACCGTCGGGCTGGTCTACGCCATGGCCTCAGCCCCGGGGCGCGCCTCCTCCCTGAACCTGATCCTGGCGGGCGTGGCGGTGAGCGCCTTCCTCTCGGCCGCCCTGTCCTTCCTCACCTCGGTGGCCAGCGACCCAGTGCAGAAGGCCATCTCCTTCTGGCTGGTGGGCGGCTTCACCGCCGCCTCCTGGCGGCACGTCGTCCTGGCCGGCCCCTACATCCTGGCCGGCAGCGTGGTGTTGCTGCTCCTGGCCCGCGACCTGAACCTGCTGGCCCTGGGGGAGGACACGGCCCGACAGATGGGGGTCTCCGTGACCCTGGTGCAGGTCGCGCTGGTGGTGGCCGCCTCCCTCACCACTGCGGCGGCCGTGGCGGTGACCGGCGTCATCGGCTTCGTCGGGCTGGTCATGCCCCACCTGACGCGCCTCTGGGTGGGGCCGGATCACCGCTGGCTCTTGCCTGCCAGCGCTTTGTCCGGCGCCGGCTTTCTGGTGCTCGCCGACACTCTGGGCCGCACGCTGTTCAGCCCCCTCGAGGTTCGGGTGGGCATCATCACCGGGCTGGTGGGCGGACCGTTCTTCCTCTATCTGCTTCAGCGCAGCCGCCGGCAGGGGGTGGGAGGCTGATGGGAGCCGCGATTGACGTGCAGGGGCTGACCCTGGGCTACGCGCTTGGGCACCCTATTCTGCAGGACGTGACCCTCTCGTTTGAACAGGGCTCCTTCTGCGGCATCGTCGGGCCCAATGGCTCAGGGAAGTCGACGCTGCTCAAGGCCCTGTCCGGTGTGCTCAGGCCCAGCCTGGGCCAGGCCCTGCTGGACGGCCGCCCCGTGCACCTGCTGGCCCCGGGCGAGCTTGCGCGCAAATTGGCTGTTGTGGCTCAGGACAACCCGGCCGACTTTGACTTCAGTGTCCTCGACGTGGTGACGATGGGCCGCTTCCCGTTCCTGGGACGACTCCAATGGGAGGGGCCCCAGGACGAGGCCCTGGCCCGCGAGGCCCTGACACTGGTGAAGGCCGAGTATCTGGCGTCGCGGCTCTACCGCTCTCTGTCCGGCGGTGAGAGGCAGCGGGTGGCCCTGGCCCGGGCACTCTGCCAGCAGCCGGAGGTGCTGCTGCTGGATGAACCTACGTCCCACCTGGACCTGGGGCACCAGACGGAGGTCTTTAACCTGCTGGAGTCCCTTCACAGCCAGGGGCTGACGGTCATCGCCGTTCTGCATGACCTCAACCTGGCCGCCCGTTACTGTCGCCGGCTGGTGGTGATGAAGTCCGGGCGGATCGTTGCCGACGGCCCTACCGAGCAGGTTCTGACTGAGGACCTGGTCCGGCGTGTCTACGGCAGCGAGGTCACCATTGTTCCCCACCCGCTGGACCGGGGTCCTCAGGTCATCCCGCTGTACCGCCGCCCCAGGCCGGCTGCAGCCCGGCCCTCCCGCCGCGTGCATGTGGTAGGAGGAGGAGGGGCGGCCGCACGCCTGCTGGAGCGCCTGACGCAGGCCGGGATGGAGGTCACCCTGGGCCCCGTCAACAGTGGCGATACGGACTGGTCCATCGCCCGACTACACCGCATCCGGCTGATCGAGCTGCCCCCGTTCACGCCCGTGACCGCGGCGGCGGGGGCGGAGCACCGGCGCCAGATGGGCGAGGCCGACTGGGTTGTGGTGGCCGGTCTCTACCTGGGGCCGGGCAACATTGACAACCTGCGCGCCGTCCTGGAAGCTGGGGCCGGGCACCCGGTTGTGCTGGTAGAGCCCACGCCCGTGCGGTCCCGCGACTTCACCGGGGGCGAGGCGGCGCGGCTCCGCCAGTCTCTCGTCGAGGCGGGCGCCG
>CALMNP010000223.1 GCA_937868875.1 uncultured Bacillota bacterium
GGTGGCCAGGAGTGCGAGACCTGCGACGACGCCCGCAACCTGTTCACTGAAGTGGCCGCCTTGTCCGACAAGGTTACCCTGGAGGAGCATCAACTCGATGGCAGCGACGGCCTGGCCGGCCGGTTCAACATCGACAAGGTGCCCGCCCTGGTGCTGACACCGGCCGACGGCAAAGACACCGGCATCCGCTTTTATGGCCTTCCCGTCGGGTATGAGTTCGCCACGTTGCTGGAGGACCTCTCCGACGTGGCCAAGGGCAAGACCCGGCTCAGTGACGAAACCCGGACCGCCATCGCCGGCCTGACCAGCCCGGTGCGGATCCAGGTGTTCGTCACACCTACCTGACCCTACTGCCCCCAGGCCGTGCGCCTGGCTCACCAGATGGCTATGGAGAACCCCGGCAAGGTAATCGGCGAGATGGTCTCCGCCAACGAGTTTATGGACCTCTCGCGGCAGTACAACGTCTACGGCGTGCCCAAGACCGTGGTCAACAACGGTGCCGTAGAGGTTGAGGGCGCGATGCCAGAAAAGCTCTTCCTCAAGAAGCTTCTTGAGGCAGTATAGGGGCCCCGCCTCGCCCCAACAACCAGATAAACCAGGACGCCATGCCTCTCGGCATGGCGTCCTCTCTTTTGGTGCGCGTCAGATCCCCGGAATCAGGGTCCCCAGTACGTTGGCATCGAACCGGTAGAGCAGCAGGGTTATGGCCAGAGGCACACCAAGCAGCAGCAACAGCGGATACCCCGGCACCTTCCTGACCGCCCCGGCGATGGACCCCGCCAGAACCGCCAGTCCCAGGCCGCCCAGGGACAGGGGGATCACGACTTCCTTCATCAGCACAGGAGCGCCTCCCGCTGGAGAACGGGGTCGGCCCCGTCCCCACACAATTTGATAGTAATGACTAGCCATAATTATATAGGCTGGCCCGGGCGAACACAACCGACCCCGCCTGTCACCCCGGCGCCTCGGGACCAGGAGTCCGGCCTGAATCAGCGTCCAGGCTGCCGCCACCGTTCCGCGTCAGCATCCAGATTTCGTGAGCCAGCTTGAGGTACTGACGCACCGGGCCCGCCTGCTGCGGCGAGAACCAGAGAGCGAAGACGCGCTGAATAGACCGCGCCAGGTCCAGCACCGATCCCGCCTGAGGGACCAGAGCAGCGATGCTCCGGCTTTCTTCCGCGTATTCTTCGGCTGAGGCGTAGGGGAATAGCTCCATGGGATCGTGGGAGTTGACGGCAGCCAGCACCTTCCAGTAGACAACATCCTGGGGCGTGACCCCGCCGGGCCTGGCGCTACCCCCGCCGTTCCCGCGGCGGGGCGCCGTGTCACGTCCCAGCTTTCGCATGACCAGCAGCACGATCTCCTCGGTCCCAGCCCGCCGGGCGTCTACGTAGGCGACGGTGGGAGGCAGGCCAGGTAACACCGTGTCGTCGAGGCGGACGGGCAGGATGTACTCCCGTTGAGACGAGAAAGCCCTGGCCTGAGCGCTCTTCAGCTCCAGCCGCGCCCAGTCCTTGCGGGCGTAGGCGGCGGAGACGAAAACCAGACAGAAGCGGGCCCGCGTCCGGTAGACGTCTGAGAGGTGCTGGTATAAGTCTTTCCCCCATAGTTCCGCCTGCTCCAGCCGGTCGTAAAAGACCGCCACGCCACGGCGCTTTAGCTCCAGGGCTACGGACTCAGCCAGCGGCCGGTCTTCGCCGGCGAAGGACAGGGCGACATCATAGGCTTTCTTGCGTCCCACCAGGCATCTCCCCCGCTGGCCGGAGGTGTCGACATTCCGGTCGGTTTCCTATATGCAGGCAAGGCGAGCGAGGCTCAGGGGCAGGAAAAAAAGCGGCCGCGCCTGAGGCGCAGCCGCGGCCGTGCAGGGGTCGGTTACTTGCCGAGGAAGCTCTTGACGCTGTGCCAGGTGGTGGCGCGGTTGAGCGCGGCCAGAGCGGTGGTAATCGGAATCTCCTTCGGACAGGCCTTGACGCAGTTCTGGGCGTTGCCGCAGTCGGTGATGCCGCCGGGGCCCATGATGGCCTCCAGCCGCTCCTCCTTGTTGCGCGCACCGGTTGGGTGCATGTTGAACAGGAGAACCTGCTGGATGGGCGCGGGGCCCATGAACTGCGAACGCTCGTTGACGTTGGGGCAAACCTCCAGGCAGACGCCGCAGGTCATGCACTCGGAAAACTTGTACATGAACTCCTGGTCCTTCGGGGAGATGCGTGGCCCCGGCCCCAGCTCGTAGGTGCCGTCAATGGGGATCCAGGCCTTCACCTTCTTGAGGGCCTCGAACATGCGCGTCCGGTCCACCATCAGGTCGCGCATGACGGGGAAGGTGCTCATGGGCTCAAGGGTGACGGGCTGCGTCAGGCTGTCAATGAGGGCGGAGCAGGCCTGCCGGGCCTTGCCGTTGATGACCATGGAGCAGGCGCCGCACACTTCCTCCAGGCAGTTGGACTCCCAGACCACCGGGGTGGTCTTGACCCCCTGCGCGTTGACCGGGTTCTTCTGGATCTCCATGAGGCAGGAAATGACGTTCATCTTGGGATGGTAGGGAATCTTGAACTCTTCCCACCGCGAGCCGGCGTCAGGGCCGTCCTGGCGCTTGATTTTCAGGTGAATAAACTGTTCAGCCATTGGCCTCTGTGCCCCCTTAGGCGTATTTCCGCTCGCGCGGCGGGATGAGCGACACGTCGACAGGCTCATAGGAGATGCGCGGCGACTCCGGATCATAGGTGGCGATGGTGGTCTTGAGGAAGTTGGCGTCGTCCCGCTTCGGGAAGTCGGGCTTGTAGTGTGAGCCGCGGCTTTCATTGCGCATGTAGGCGCCGACCACGATGGCCCGGGCTTGGATAAGCATGTGGCGCAGGTGCCGCGTAAACTGGGTGTTCTGGTTGGACCAGCCGGCGATGTCGTTGACGCCGATGCGGTTCCAGCGTTCCAGCAGCTCCTGCAGCTTGACGTCCGTGGCCTTGAGCTTCTCGTTGTAGCGCACCACGGTGACGTTCTCGGTCATGGCCTGGCCGAGTTCCTGCCAGATGCGGTAGGCATTCTCCGGGCCGTCCATCTTGAGGATCTTGTTGTAATCCTCCTGCTGCTGGCGGACGGCGGCGTCGAACAGCGAACTGGGGGCGTCGCCGCCCTTCTGCGCGCTGATATAGCTGACGATCGCCGGGCCGGCGACGATGCCGGCGGTGACGCAGGAGAGCAGGGAGTTGGCCCCGAGGCGGTTGGCGCCGTGGATGGAGTAGTCGGCCTCGCCGGTGGCGAAGAGGCCGGGCACGTTGGTCTGCTGCTCGAAGTCGACCCAGATGCCGCCCATGGTATAGTGCATCCCGGGGAAGATCTTCATGGGCACCTTGGTTGGGTCATCACCGACGAACTTCTTATAGATGTCAATGACGCCGCCCAGCTTCTTCTCCAGCATCTCGGCGTCCAGGTGGGAGATGTCCAGGTAGACCATATTCTGGCCGTCCACGCCCAGCTTCTGGTTGACGCAGACGTCGAAGATCTCGCGGGTGGCGATGTCGCGCGGGACCAGGTTGCCGTAGGCGGGGTACTTCTCTTCGAGGAAGTACCAGGGCTTGCCGTCCTTGTAGGTCCAGACGCGCCCGCCCTCGCCGCGGATCGACTCGGACATCAGGCGCAGCTTGTCTTCGCCCGGAATGGTGGTGGGGTGCACCTGCACCATCTCGGGATTGCCGTACTTGACGCCCTGCTGGTAGGCGATGGAGATCGGCGCACCGGTGTTGATCACCGAGTTGGTGGACTTGCCGTAGATCATGCCGATGCCGCCCGAGGCGATCACCACGGCGTCGCCGGGGAAGGCCTTGATGGCCATGGAGCGCAGGTCCTGCGCCACCACGCCCCGACAGCGGCCGGAGTCATCGATGACCAGCTGCGTCAGGTCCCAGAACTCGTACTTGGTGACCAGGCCTTCCACTTCCCAGCGGCGGACCTGCTCGTCCAGGGCGTACATGAGCTGCTGGCCGGTGGTGGCGCCGGCGAAGGCGGTGCGATGGTGCTTGGTGCCGCCGAACCGGCGGAAGTCCAGGAGGCCTTCCGGGGTGCGGTTGAACGTCACGCCCATGCGGTCGAACATGTTGATAACGCCGGGGGCCAGTTCGGCCATGAGCTTGACCGGCGGCTGGTTGGCCAGGAAGTCGCCGCCGTAGACGGTGTCGTCAAAGTGCTGCCAGGGGGAGTCGCCCTCACCCTTGGTGTTGACCGCGCCGTTGATGCCGCCCTGGGCGCACACCGAGTGGCTGCGCTTGACCGGCACCAGGGAAAGCAGGTCGACGTGCACACCGGCCTCGGCGAGCTTAATGGTGGTCATCAGCCCGGCCAGGCCGCCGCCGACAACCACGACATTTTGTGCCATCGAGAATCCCTCCGTGCAAAGAGTGAAAAGAACACGCCTGCCGCGGAAGCGGCGGCGTCATTACATGGCGGCCAGAATGGGGCTGGTGCTGAAGGCGTAGAGGGCGGCCAGCCCGGCGGCGGTCAGGCCGGCAAAGAGCACGACGCTGAGGACGTAGGAGATGCGCTGGGCGCGCGGACCCACGGTGATGCCCCAGGTGATGAGGAACGTCCACAGGCCGTTGGCGAAGTGGAATGCGGCGGAGGTCACGCCAAGGGCATACAGGACGGCATACAACGGATTGTGCAGGGCCTGCGCCACCACGTTGAAGCTGATCTCGTGCCCGAAGAGCATGCGCTGCAGGGTGAACATGTAGATGTGCCACGTCACAAAGAACAGGGTAAACACGCCCGAGACGCGCTGGACGTAGAACATCCAGTTGCGGAAGTACTGATAGCGCAGCACGTTATTGCGGGAGTCGAGGGCGACGACGATGCCGTAGATGGCATGGTAGTAGAGCGGAAGGAAGATGAGCACCCACTCGATCAGGGTGACCAGGGGCAGGCTGGTGTTCATTTTGATGATGCTGTTGTAGGCTTCCGGCCCCTTGAGGAACGCCATGCTGTTGAGGGTCAGGTGAAAGATCAGAAATCCGCCTACGGGAATGACGCCGCTGAGTGAATGCAGCTTGCGCCAGAAGTAATGATTTCCGCGCTTCATTCGCCAGGCTCCTTTCTTTGGAGTTCAACGGAAAACGCAAGGGAATTCGGTGTTTTCAAGGCCGTCTCCTGCCTCCAATAGAATTGTAGTAATTGCGTCTTATTACCTCGGGCGCTTTGCAAAGGCAGAACCGCTGGACCGTTGGGGGGAATACCCCCTGTTGTATCTGCCTATCGCCTCTCCCGCACCCCTCTGAGGTAGAATGGAGGAAGGGTCCGCGGCTGCCGCGGCCACGTCCGGCGGCGGCACCCCTTTCCCGACTCCTGCACCCTTCACCGGGAGGACTCTTCATGCCCCAGTCCGACGATCCGGCCGGGAATCGGCGACGCCTGCCGCGCAACGTCTGGGTGGCGGGCCTGGCCAGCCTCTTCACCGATATCTCCAGCGAAATGATCGTGCCTGTCCTGCCGCTCTTCCTGACGGGGGTTCTGGCGGCCAGTCCCGCCTCCATCGGTCTCATTGAGGGCGTGGCCGAAGCCACCGCCTCGCTGCTGAAGGTCGTCTCCGGTTGGTGGTCGGACCGCGTTCGCCGCCGCAAGCCCTTCATGCTCTTCGGCTATGGGCTCTCCAACCTGATCAAACCCCTGTTTGCACTGGCGCAGAGCTGGCCGCAGGTGCTGGTCATCCGCTTCGCCGACCGATTTGGCAAGGGCGTGCGCGGGGCCCCGCGGGACGCCCTGATCGCCGACAGCGTGGACGCTTCCCAGCGCGGTAGGGCCTTCGGCGTCCACCGCATGATGGATACTCTGGGCGCCGCCATTGGCCCCCTGGTGTCCTTTGCCATCCTGATGGCCTTCCAAGACGATTACCGGCGGGTGTTCTGGTGGTCGGCACTGCCGGGCGTCGTTTCCGTCGTCGTCCTCAGCCTGTGGCTGCGCGATTCCCGCCGGGGAACGGGGCGCCATGACGACGGGGCGACGGGCCATGACGGACCCGAGAACCGCCCGGACGCCGCAGAGGCCCGGGCGGCGCGGCCCCTGGGGCCGGCCTTCACCTGGCTGGCGGTGGTGGCCACCCTCTTTGCCCTGGGCAACTCCTCCGACGCCTTCCTCATCCTGCGGGCGCGCGATCTGGGGCTGCCCGCGGCCCTGGTGCCCGTGGCCTATTTCTCCTTCAACGCCGTCTACTCGCTGACGTCCTGGCCCGCAGGAAGTTGGTCCGACCGCATTGGACGGCGCCCCTTGCTCATCGCCGGCTACCTCTTCTTCGCCGCCATCTATGTCGGCTTCGCCCGGGCCACCCAGGCCTGGCACGTGTGGCCGCTCTTCGCGTTCTATGGGCTATACTACGCAGCGACGGAAGGTGTGCAGAAGGCGATGGTGGCCGACCTGGTCCCGGCCGGGCGCCGCGGCACGGCCATCGGCCTGGTCAACGGGCTGACCGGCCTGGCAACCCTCCCGGCCAGCCTCGCGGCCGGCCTTCTCTGGCAGCGTTTCGGTTTTGGTTGGTCCTTCTACTACGGCGCCGCCGCCGCCCTGGCGGCTGCCCTGGGCCTTCTTGTCTGGCCCTTTGGCCGGCGGGCGGAAGGAGTACAATAGAGCCGTCAGGGAAAGGAGCGTCGCCCATGATTGAAATGGACGTGGTCAACGTCGGCATGCTGGCCGGCTCCAGCAACATTGTTCTGGTGCTGAAGGAGCAGGACGGAGAGCGGCTGCTCATCATGGAGATCGGCCCCCTCGAGGCCAACGCCATCGCCATGGCCCTGGAGGAGATCCGGCCCCCGAGGCCCTTGACGCACGACCTCTTCAACTCCGCGCTGGGGCAACTGGACACCCGAATCGACTCCGTCACCATCGTGGACTTCAAGGACAGCACGTTCTTCGGACAGCTCAACCTGGACACGCCCGCCGGGCCCGTCAGCCTGGACGCGCGGCCCAGCGACTGCGTGGCCCTGGCCCTGCGAGGGGGCGCACCCGTCTACGTGCAGCCGGAGGTACTGGACCGGGCCGGCGTCGTGCCGGCCGAAGAGACGGATGCCGGCGACGGAGGCGGGGACGAGGACGAGGAGGAAGAGGACAATGACGATGACGATGACGGGGGGACCGTCCACTGATGCCCGCGGTTCACGCTAAGCGGCGCGCGGGGCCGCGGACTCTCCGCCTGGCGGTGCGCGGCTTCGGCCACGTGGGTCAGGCTCTGGCCCGCATCCTGTCCGACCGCGGAGCCGGCCTTGAGCGCGAGTTCGGCCTGCGCCTTGTTGTGGCGGCCGCCTCCGACTCCACCGGAGCCGTCTGGTCCCAGGCCGGCCTTGATCCGGCAGATCTGCTGAATGTCCGCACTGCCGGTGGACTGGGCAGGCTGGCCGCAGACCGGGGCTCGGCCTCGGCCAGCCTGCCGGCAGCCGCGGAGCAGGCCGGCTGCGACGTCTGGGTGGACCTGAGCCCCACGGATGTCCGCACGGGGGGATCGGCCCTGGAGGAGACCCGGTGGGCCCTGCGGCACGGGCTGCACCTGGTGACCGCCAACAAGGGCCCTCTGGTGGTGGCCTGGGGTGAACTCCACCGGTTGGCCCGCGGCAGCGGTTCCCACCTCAAGTACGGCGGCGCCACGGCCGCGGCCCTGCCCACCGCCAGCCTGGCCCATTACGAACTGGCCGGGTCGCGCGTCACCCGGCTGGAGGCCGTTCTGAACGGCACGTCCAACTTCATCCTGACCGCCATGAGCCAGGGTCGGGACTACGCCACGGCTCTGGCCGAAGCCCAGACCCGGGGCATCGCCGAGCGTGACCCCAGCCTGGACGTGGAGGGCGTGGACACGGCGGTCAAGCTGCTGCTCCTGTGCAATAGCCTCTTTGGCACCGATTTCGCCCTGCAGGACATCCCCCGCCAGGGCATCACCGACGTGGACCCGGCCGCGGCCAGGGCGGCCCGGGAACGGGGCGGCGGGCTGAAACTGGTGGCACGGGCCTGGCGTGAAGACGCCGCCGGGAACGCGCCTGCCCCCGTCCGCTGTGACGTCTCTGTGCGTGAACTGGACTCGGGCCACCTCCTGGCCCGGGTGAACGGGACGGAGAAGGGCATCGTCTATGAGACCGACCTCATGGGCCGTCTCGCGGTGGTCGGCGGCGGATCCGGACCCATGCCGGCTGCGGCCTCGGTCTTGCGGGACCTGATCAACCTGGGCCGGGAGTTGGGGTTGTCCGACTAGACCCCCGGCGCCTAGGCCCGCAGCAGGTGCAGGCGCGACAGGGTGCGGGCCAGGGGCCGTCCGAACCTCGGGATGAGGGCCAGGTCGCTCTCGCGCAGGCCGCCAACAACTAACATGACCAGGCCGTAGACGACGCCGCCCACGGCTATGGCCGCCAGCGTGGCCAGGCCGGCCGAGTGCAGCAGCTGCGTGAAGGCGAGGTAGGACGGTACCACGGCGGCGCCCATCACGGCTGCGGCCAGGGCCGGCTTCATAATCATGTCGCGTACCTGAATGACCGGGCCGACACTCTCGTATACCCGGTACAGGTTGAGCGAGGTGGTCAGGGCGAAGCCGATGGCCGTGGCGTAGGCGGCTCCGGTGACGCCGATGCGGAAGACCAGGACATACGTCAGCACAGCCTTGAGCGCAGCGCCCAGAAACATGTTCACAACGGGAACGATGTTGCGGCCCAAGCCTTGAAGAATGCCCGACGTCGTCTGCTGCAGCGTGACAAAGATGAGGCCGAGGGTCAGGGCGCGCACCACCACTTCCGTGGGAGCCGCCGGGGCCTGGCTCTGCAGGCGCAGCAGGTGGACGATGCCGCCGGCCAGCAGGTACATGCCCACCGCCGCCGGGATGGAGAAGAGAAGGGTGACGCGCAGGGCGGTGCGGGAGCGGGACAGAATCTCATCCCGCCGCCCCCGGAACAGGGACTCGGTGATGGCCGGCACCAGGGTGACGAAGAGCGCACCGGTCAGCATGGTGGGCAGATTCACCAGCGGCATGGCGTTGCCGGCCAGGACACCATAGTTGGAGGTGGCGCCCCCCATGGACATGCCCGCCGCCTGCAGGCGCGCTGAAACCAGGGCCGAGTCGGCCAGCATCAGCATGGGCAGGCCCATACCGGCCAGGGAGATGGGGATCGAGTAGCTGAAGATGCGGCGCACCAGGGGCCAGACGGGCTCCTTGATGAGCCTGGCCTCTCGCAGCGCCTGTCCAAAGTAGCGGGGCACGGCGGTCTGGTAGATCAGGCTCAGCAGCAGGAAGCTGCCGATGGCCCCGGCGGTCGAGCCGAAGGTGGCGCCGGCGGCGGCGATCCCCAGGTCGCCGGTCCGTCCCAGCAGGATGTAGGCGGCGCTCAGCATGATGATGACACGGATGATCTGCTCGACCACCTGAGAGAGGGCGTTGGGCCGCATGTTCTGCAGGCCCTGGAAGAACCCGCGGTAGGCGGCCTGGAGGGTATCGGCGAAGACGGCCGGAGCCAGCACCCAGTAGGAAAGGGCGGCGCGAGGGTCGTGGTGGACGTTGTTGGCCAGGAACCGCCCGGCCAGGGCCAGGGCTGTGGCCGTGAAAACTCCCAGGGTGGTCATGGCCAATCGGGACACCCGGAAAACGCGAATGGCGCCGGGACGGTCGCCGGCCGCCAGGCGCTCGGCCACCAGCTTGGAGATGGCGATATTGATGCCGGTGGATGAGATGGCCAGAAGAATGGCGTAGAAGGCGTAGGGAAAATTGTAGATGCCCACGCCTTCCTCCCGCAGCAGCCAGAACAGGGGCAGCTTTTGCGCTATCCCCAGCAGCCGGACGATGAGCGTGGCGCCGGTAAGAATGAGGGCGCCCTTCAGGAACGAGTCCCGGGGGTGCCCCGGCTGCTCCGGGTCGATCTGCCCGGAGGGAATGTCATGAATATCGATGAGGGACATCTCCTCGTCTGCGATACTGCGAGACGGGCTTGTCTCGTCACTCTGCCTTCCTGAGATTTTATCACAAGGGCGCCGCCCGTAAAGACGTGACGGCGCCCGAGTTTCTCCGGGTCCATGCGGCGGGCTCAGGAGTCAGAGCTGGAGGCCCAGGTTTCGCTTCATGACCAGCTTCTTCATCTGTTGAATGGAGTAGGTCTGGTTGATGCCCTTGGGGCAGGACGTAACGCAGTTGAAGATGGTGTGGCAGCGGAAGATGCCCTGCTCGTTGCCCACCAGCGTGAGGCGCTCCTCCCTGGCCGTATCGCGGCTGTCAGCGACGAAACGGTAGGCCTTCGTGAGGGCGGCCGGGCCGAGGTAATCCTCGTTGGCGATGCCGGACGGGCAGGCGGAGTGGCAGGCAGCGCAGAGGATGCAGTCGGCCATCTCCTGGATCCCCTTGCGGTCTTCGGGCGACTGGAGGCGCTCCTTCTCCGGCGGCGGGCCGTCGTTGATGAGGTAGGGCTTGACCTTCTCGTAGTTGCGCCAGAAGGGCTCCATGTCCACCACCAGGTCCTTGATCACGGGCAGGTGGGGCAGGGCTGACACCGTCACCACGTTGCCCTCCAGGGCGTGACCCACCTGGGTCTGGCAGGCCAGCTTCCACTCGCCGCTGATGTACATGGCGCAGGAGCCGCAAATGGCCTCGCGGCAGGAGTAGCGGAAGGCGAGACCGGGGTCCTGATGCTCCAGCACGTAGAACAGGGCCTCCAGAACCGTGAGGCCGCCCGACCTGCCGCCCCGGGGCACCTGAAAGTCCTGGTAGCCCGGGTCCTTGCCGGACTCGGGGTCGAAGCGGAAGATGCGCAGTGCGAACGTATCCTCAGGCATCAGAACACCCCTTTGAGTTCGTCGGACCGCCGGCATCAGTACTTGCGCTCCACCGGCTGGTAGTGCGTGATGGCCACGGGGCTGTAATCAAGCTGCGGCCCCTCTGGAGTACGGTGGGCCAGGGTGTGCTTGAGCCAGTCGGCGTCGTTCCGTGAGGTAAAGTCCAGACGGTAGTGCGAGCCGCGGCTCTCCTCCCGCTGCAGGGCGCCCAGGGCGATGACCTCGGCCACCTCCAGCATGCCCTCCAATTCGACGTTGGTGACCAGGTCCAGGTTGAAGACCCGGGCCTGGCTGCGCACCTTGATGTGGGCTACGCGTTCCTTGAGTTCACGGACCTCGGCCAGCGCCTCCGTCAGGGTGCCCCGGTCGCGGAAGATGCCCACCTTCTCGATCATCACGTCCTTGAGGCGGTCGCGGATGGCGGAGGGGTCCTCCGTCCCGTCGCCGGCCATCAGCCGGTGGGCCCTGTCGCGGGTCTTGCGCAGGTCCTCCTCCAGGAGCGTCCTGGCTTCGGGGGCCGGTTCCGTCCGGTTGGCGTTTCCCGCCAGCGACTCGGCCATGGCGTCGCCGGCCAGCTTGCCGAACACCATGGTGTCCAGCAGCGAGTTGCCACCCAGGCGGTTGGCGCCGTGGACCGAGACGCAGGCGCACTCGCCCGCGGCGTAGAGCCCCTCCACCGGGGCGGCACCCGTGACGTCCGTGTCGATGCCGCCCATGGTGTAGTGTTGGCCGGGCTGGACCGGGATGGGTGTGTCAATGGGGTCGATGCCCGCAAAGTTCAGGCAGATGTCGCGGATGCCGGGCAGGCGCTCTTTGATCTTCTTGGCTCCGAGGTGACGCAAGTCCAGGTGGATGTAGCCGCCGCCGGCGCCGCCCTTGCCGAAGCCCCGGCCCTCGTTGATCTCCGTCTGGATGGAGCGGGCCACGATGTCGCGGGGGGCCAGCTCCATGGCCTTGGAGGCGTACTTTTCCATGAAACGATTGCCCTCGGCGTTGACCAGGTACCCGCCCTCGCCGCGGCAGCCTTCGGTCATCAGGATATTGGTGCCGAAGAGGGCGGTGGGGTGGAACTGAATGAACTCCATGTCCTTCAGGGGCACCTCTGCCTGGTAGGCGATGGCCAGGCCGCTGCCCGTGTTGATGAGGGCGTTGGTGGAGCGGCCGAAGATGCGCCCGGCGCCGCCGGTGGCGAAGAGAATGCGGTCCGCCGCCAGGGGGACGATCTCGCCCGTGAGGATGTTCAGCGCGATTAACCCCAGGGCCCGCCCCTCACGAACGGTGAGCGACAGCACCAGGAACTCCTGATAGGTGCGGATGCCGCGCTTGACGCACTGCTCCCACATGGTGTGCAGCAGGGCATGCCCGGTCTTGTCGGCGGCGTAGCAGGTCCGGGGGTAGCCGGCGCCGCCGAAGGGGCGCTGGGCGATGCGACCGTCGGCCAGGCGCGAGAAGGGGCACCCCCAGTGCTCCATCTCGTACACCCGGGCGGGGGCCTCGCGGGTCATCCGTTCCACCGCGTCCTGATCCGCCAGGAAGTCGGAGCCCTTGATGGTGTCGTAGGCGTGCTTCTCCCAGGTGTCGTCCCGGGCGCCCTCGGCGTTGCCCAGGGCGGCGTTGATCCCGCCCTGCGCCGCCACGGAGTGGGACCGGACCGGGTGGACGCGCGAGATGACGGCGCAGTCCAGGCCGGCGTCGTGCACGGCAATGGCGGCGCGCAGCCCGGCCAGCCCGCCGCCGACGATGAGAACCGGATGGTAGATCAAGCCATCACCTCAGACGAAGCTACATGCCGCGGATGAACACAGTCAGGGCCCTGCCTCCGTAGAGGGTGGCGATGAGGCCGATGATGATCAGCGCCAGGGACAGACTGCGGTCAACCCTCGGCCAGTAGTCCAGAGCCACGGCGCGGACGCCGTTGAGGCCGTGGTACAGGGAGATGACCAGCAGGCCGAAATCAATGACCCAGAAGAGCACTCCTTGCAGGCGGGCCGCCACGCCGGAGAAGGTGATGTAGGTTTCGCTGGGCACGAAGTGAAGCACAAAGAAGTGGGCTCCCAGCAAGGCCAGGAGGAGTACCGCAGTGAGCCGCTGCAGGATCCAGGCCCAACTGCCCTCGCGGGTAGACAAGGCTATCCCTCCCTCAGCGCCAGGGCACAAGGGCCGGCGCCGTACCGAAGATGAGGCGCAGGAAGGCCGACAGGCCCAGGGCCAGCAGCGCGCCGGACACCACCAGGACGCCCCAGAACAGGGCCCGCTGCCGCCGCACGCCGATGCCCAGGTCGAACAGGATGAGCCGGATGCCGTTGATGCCGTGGTACAAAACGGCGATGAACAGCACCAGCTCGCCGAAGGCCGCCAGCGGGTTGCGGAGGGCGTTCATGGTCTCGTTGAAGGCGGCGCCGCCGCCCCGGTTGACCGAACTGATCTCCCAGATGTGCATCAGAAGAAAGAGCACAATGCCCAGGCCGGTAAGGCGATGCAGGATCCAGGCCCACATCCCCTGCCGGTAGTGCCGGGGAAGCAGGTCGGGGTTGGCCCGGACCGGGCTGTGCTTGAGCGGGTACATGGCACCCCTCCTTTACCCCCTAGTCTTTGCTGAAGGTGGAGAAAAGAAACAGAGCATTCGGAAGGAGTTGGAGGGAACTCGTATAATAATAGGGTACCTTCTTGGGGAGGGATGGCGGTGGGACGGGAGCCTCTGTCCCTGGCAGCCGTGGCGCGGTCGTTGCGCAGCGGGCTGATCGTGGTTGACGGTGAAGGCCTGATCCAGGAGTTCAACGAAGCCGCTGCAACCCTGTTCGGGCGAGCCCGGGCGAGCGCCCTGGGCCGCCCCATCCAGGAGGTCATTCCCGGCACGGGCCTGCTCCGGGTGCTGACCACAGGGCAGCCCGAGTCCAACGTGCGCTTCGAAACGGCCGACCGGGCGCTGATTGTTGACCGCACCCCCATTGTGGACGATGGCCAGGTGGTGGGCGTGGCAGCCTTGTTTCAAGACGCCAGTGAGCTGGAAGAGGTGTCCCGGCAGTTGGGCGTGGCCAAGGCCCTGAACGAGGACCTGCAGGCCTTGAACCGGGAACTGGAGGCCATCTTTGACTCCTCTTTCGATGAGATCTTCGTCGCGGACGGAGAGGGTATCTGCCTGCGCGTCAACGCGGCGTCGGAGCGGCTTTACGGGTTAAAGGCCCAGGATCTTCTGGGCCGGCGGGTGGACGAGCTGGAGAAGGACGGCATCTTCTCACCCTCCGGCATCCGCCTCGCCCTGGAGGAGAAGCAGCGGGTGACCATCGCCCAGGAGACCCGCAGCGGCCGCCGCGTGGTGGTCACAGCCAACCCGGTGCTGGATGAGGCCGGCCGCGTGGTGCGGGTGGTGGCCAACAGCCGGGACGTCACCGAGCTGGTGTCGCTGCGCGCACAACTGCAGGAGACCGAGGAGCGGGCCCGCCGCTATGGCCAGGAGCTGCGATCCCTCCGCCAGGAGGTGACCCGCATCCCCGGGCTGGTGGCACAGAGTTCGCTGATGCAACGGGTGATCGACCTGGTGCGGAAGGTGGCGGGGGTGGACACCACGGTGTTGCTCCTGGGCGAGTCAGGTGTTGGCAAGAACGCCCTGGCCCGGGCCATCCACCTGCTTTCCGCCCGCAAGGACGGGCCCTTCATCGAGGTCAACTGTGGTGCCATCCCGGAGCACCTGCTGGAATCGGAACTCTTTGGGTATGATCCGGGGGCCTTCACCGGGGCGCGCCGCGAGGGCAAGGCCGGCATTCTGGAACTGGCCAACGGCGGTACGCTCTTCCTCAATGAGATCGGAGAACTGCCCCCGTCGCTGCAGGTGAAGCTGTTGGCGGTACTGCAGGACCGGCAGGTGACGCGGGTGGGCGGGACGCGCAGCCGACCCATCGATATGCGCGTCCTGGCCGCCACCAACCGGGATCTGGCGGAGATGGTGGGCCAGGGCCGGTTTCGGGAAGACCTGTACTACCGGCTCAACGTCGTGCCCCTCCAGGTGCCCCCCTTGCGCCAGAGGAGTGAGGACATCCCTGCCCTGCTCCACCACTTTCTGGAGGAGAACAACCGGCGCTACGGCCGGACCCGCCGCCTCAGCCGCGCTGCCGCCGACCGGCTGCTGGAGTACCAGTGGCCCGGCAACATCCGGGAGCTGCAGAACCTGGTGGAGCGCCTGGTGGTGACGGCCGATGACGATCTCATCCGGGAGGAGGACCTTCCCGCCCTGGTTCGGACAGGTGGCGGCGCCAATCCGGCGGTCGGCCCAGGCCGTGGCGGCGGGAGCGGCCCGCGGACCGAAAGCGCCGGCGGCCGCCAGGAAGGGCGGGCTAACCCGTCTCTGCGACAGGCTGTCCAGGAACTGGAGCGGGAACTGATAGGCGAAGCGCTTCGTTTACATGGCAGCACGCACCGGGCGGCACGGTCGCTGGGCGTCAGCCAGGCGACGGTGGTACGCAAGATGCAGCAGCTAAAGCTCAAAGTGTCGGCGAACTCGGTGTGAGTCCTCCGTCGCTCCGGGGTGATTCGTTTATGCACCAGACATAACCACTATCTCCAGCTTAAAACACTTCAGGAAAGGGATTTACACGAAGCGAATCGTTACCGTATCATGGTGATGCTTATATGCATCAGGAAGGGAGGCGGACGGAGCCCTCCTCCCTTCGGCCCTTCCGGTTCTCGGGATCGATCCCATAGGGACTGGCCAACCCCATCCCCCAGGCGGTGGAGGTTGGCATCGTTATTGCTAGAAAGGGAAGGTGAGGGCCGGAGGAGGGGAGACCTATCGTCATCGAATTCGACTCTTCGTTGTCGAATGCAGTGGGCCAGCCCCGAGTGGAGATCCGGCTGACCCAGCGGATGAGGTTGATGGAACTGGTCTCGGTCCTGTTCTCCATGTATCCCCGGCTTGCTGTCGGAATCCCGGCAGCAGAGACGCCCGCCTGGCTGGCGGGTCATCTGGAACTGATTCTGGATGGAGCGCCGGCCGGTCTCGAGGGCCTTGCCGGAGATCACAGTCATTTGTCCATTCGGGCCCGGAAGGCCTGATCAGGCCAGGATGTCGTTTTCCGGAAAAGGGGGACGGTAATGGATGCCATCATGATCCAGTTGGCCGGAGTGACCAAGGCCTTCGGTGAAACGGTCGCAGTGCGAAACCTGAATCTCACGGTGTTCCGCGGTGAGTTCCTCACCCTGCTCGGACCCAGCGGTTGCGGCAAGACGACCACCCTGCGCATGATTGCGGGCTTCGAAAAGCCCACGGAAGGAGAGATCCTTCTGGATGGGCAGCCGGTGGAAGGTCTGCCCCCATACCGCCGGGACGTCAACACCGTCTTCCAACATTACGCTCTCTTCCCTCATATGACCGTGCTTGAAAACGTAGCCTTCGGCCTGGCGATGAAGCACGTGCCCAGGGAAGAGGCCCGGCGGCGCGCCCTGGAGGCGCTGGAGATGGTGCAACTGGCCGGGTTCGAGGGACGTCGGCCCCGGCAGCTCTCAGGCGGCCAGCAGCAGCGGGTGGCTGTGGCACGGGCCATCGTCAACCGGCCCAAAGTGCTGCTTCTGGACGAGCCTCTGGGCGCTCTGGACCTGAAGCTGCGCAAGCAGATGCAGGTGGAGTTGAAGCATCTGCAGCAGCGGTTGGGCATCACCTTCATCTATGTGACCCACGACCAGGAAGAGGCCCTCACCATGTCCGACCGAATCGCCGTGATGAGCGGCGGGGTGATTGAGCAGTTGGGCACCAGTGAGGAGATTTACCACCGGCCGCGGACCCGTTTTGTGGCCGACTTCATTGGCGAAACCAACCTCTTCACCGGCCAGGTAGTGGCCCTCAGCGCCTCTGGGCTGACGGTGGAAACCCCTGCCTTGCGCCTGACGGTTCCCGCCACCCCGGAGGTCTCCGCCGGCGCCCTGGTCCATGTGTCGGTGCGCCCCGAGGCCATTCGGGTGCGCCCAGAGGACGCCAGCGGCAGTCATGGCGCTCTCGTCGGCGCAGGCACGGTGGGCAGCAACCGCCTTTCGGGCCGGCTGTTGGAGAAGACCTTCATCGGTGCGGCGACGCGCCTGGTGGTGGAGGTTGACGCAGGGCAACTGGTGACGGTCCAGACCCACAACGGCGATTCTCACAGTCTGCGACAGGGCAGCCCGGTAACGCTCACCTGGGAGCCGGAGGATTCGGCGGTGATGGTGGCGTGACGGCGGGGGTCGGCTCCGGATTGACTCGCGCCAGGGCCTCTCTCAGGCGCCTGCCCTTCCTCTCGCGGCTGATGACCAGGGGCAGCGAGAACGGCCGCGCCTACCTGCTCCTGGCGCCAACGGTCTTCTGGCTGGGGCTCTTCCTGCTGGTGCCTCTGGTGCTGGTGGCCATCACCAGCCTGACCGTGCGCGGCGCCTACGGGGAGACGGTATACCGCTGGACCCTGGCCAACTACGCCAGATTCTTCGAACCCCTTTACGTTCAGATTCTCTGGCGTTCCCTGGTGGTGGCCTTCTGGACCACCGCAATCTGCCTGGCGGTCGGCTACCCCTTCGCCTACTTCCTGGCCCAGGTCCCCCGCCGGCATCGGGGCACCTTGCTGATGCTGGTCATCGTCCCCTTCTGGACCAATTTCCTGATCCGCACCTACGCCTGGGTGGTCATCCTCCGCACCACGGGGGTCATCAACACCGTGCTGCAGGCCCTGGGGCTGATCAGCGAGCCCTTATCCCTGCTCTACACGCCGGGCGCAGTGCTGGTGGGCATGGTCTACGGGTTCCTTCCCTTCATGGTGCTGCCCCTCTATACCTCCATCGAGAAACTGGATCACTCCTTGCTGGAGGCCTCCAGTGACCTGGGTGCTCCCCCCTGGCGCACCTTCCTTCGGGTGACCCTGCCCATGACGATGCCCGGGGTGGTCGCCGGGACCATTCTGGTTTTCATCCCCGCCCTGGGCATGTTCGTGGTGCCAGACCTGCTGGGCGGCGCGCGAACCATGCTCATCGGCAACCTCATCCAGAACCAGTTTCTGACGGCGCGCAACTGGCAATTCGGATCGGCGGCGTCGATCATCCTGATGGCTCTTGTGACCGTAGGCCTCATGGCCTACGCCCGGTCCTTCGGCTTCGAAGGGGAGGAGTTGGTGGGATGAAGCGCCGCATTCTGGGGCTTTACTCGGTTCTGGTCTATCTCTTCCTGTACGCGCCGATCTTTGTCCTGATTCTCTTCTCCTTCAACCGCTCCAAGCTCAACGCCACCTGGACCGGCTTTACCTTTGACTGGTACGCCAAACTGCTGCATGACAAGCCAATTCTGGAGGCCACGGGCAACACGCTCCTGGTGGCCCTGGTGTCCACCGCCGCCAGCACGGTCATCGGTACGGCCGCCGCCCTGGCGATGCACCGCTTTCGCTTCGCCGGCAAACGGCTGATGGAGGCTCTGCTGTACATTCCCATCGTCATCCCCGAGATCGTCATGGGCGTTTCCCTGCTGGCCCTGTACGTGATGCTGGGGATGGAATTGGGCCTGCCGACCATCATCATTGCCCACATCGCCTTCTCCATCTCCTTCGTCACGGTGACCGTCAGGGCGCGCCTGCATGGGTTCAACCGCTACCTGGAGGAGGCGGCGATGGATCTGGGAGCGGACGAGTGGACCACCTTCCGCCGCGTGACCTTTCCTTTGATCGTGCCGGGTATCCTGTCCGGTGCCCTGCTGGCCCTGACGCTCTCACTGGATGACTTCGTCATCACCTTCTTCACGGCCGGCCCCGGATCGACCACGCTTCCTCTGCGCATCTACTCGATGCTCAAGCTGGCGGTGACCCCGGAGGTGAACGCTCTGTCCACCGTTCTTCTGGGAGCGACCCTGTTGCTGGTGACCCTGTCCCAACGTCTGCAGAAGAAAGAGCTTTAGATGAGAAGGGGAGGGAATTGCATGACCCAGAACAAAGCGGGCTTGACCCTGGCTGCCGTCTTTCTCGCCATCTCGGTGGTGCTGACGGGCTGCGGCGGGGGCGGCAAGCCGGCGGCCCAGGTCCCTGCGCCGGCGAGCACCGGCGACCAGCCCAAGCTGGATGGCGAGCTGAACGTCTTCAATTGGTCAGAGTACCTCCCGCAGGAGGTTATCGACGAGTTCAGCCGGGAGTATGGGGTCAAGGTGAACTACGACACCTACTCCAGCAACGAGGAGATGCTGGCCAAGATCCAGTCCGGCGCCTCCGGCTACGACCTGGTGGTACCGTCCGACTTCATGATGCAGGTGATGGTCAAGAAGGATCTGCTCGAGCCCATCGACCTGTCGGCCGTCCCCAACTTCAAGAACATCGGGGACCAGTACAAGAACCAGGCCTACGACCCCGGCAACAAATACTCCGTTCCCTACATGTGGGGCGATGCGGTCATCGCTGTCAACACCGACAAGGTGAAGCGGCCCATCACCTCCTGGAAGGACCTGTGGGACCCGGCCTTCAAGGGCAAGGTCGTCTCTCTCAACGACATGCGCTTTGTGATTGGCGCCACCCTGAAGACCCTCGGCTACGGCATGAATGAGACCGACCCGGCCAAGCTGGACCAGGCCAAGGCCAAGCTCAAGGAGCTGGCTCCCAACGTCAAGGTCTGGGATTCGGACAGCCCCAAGACCAGCCTGCTCAACGGCGAGGCCTGGATCGGCCTGGTCTGGGGCGCCGAGGGCGTTCTGGCCCGGCGGGAAAACCCGGCCATCCAGGTCGTCTACCCGACGGAGGGCATCGGCCTCTGGCAGGACAACATGGCCATCCCCAGGGGCGCCAAGCATAAGCGCACGGCGGAGGCCTTCATGAACTTCGTCTTGCGTCCGGAGATCCACAAGAAGATCGCCGACGCCTTCCCCTACAATCTGCCCAACGTTGAGGCCCAGAAGCTGCTTGATCCCAGCGTGTTGGGCGACCCCCAGGTCTACCCGCCCCAGGACGTCCTGGCCAAGGGCGAGTGGCTCCGGGATCTGGGCGATACGACCCAGCTCTACGACCGGATCTGGACGGAGGTGAAGGGCCAGTAACACTCGTCGCGTACCGTCAGGCCGAAGAAGTGGAAGAGGCACCGACGATGTCCGCCCGTTTCGAGTCACGAGTCCGCCCGGACCGGTTCGCCGGCCGGGCGGCCCCGCCCAGGGGCCCCCAATTGCACCTGCATTTACCCTCCAGACACGCCAGCCTACGCAGCAGGGCCCGGCCAGTTCTAGGAGGGTTATTATGTGTTACCGCTATGAGGAGGCCGCTGAGCAAGCAGCCCACGTGCTCGAACTCATAGCCAAGCAGAACCTGACCCAGGAGGAAAGGGACCGGGTGGTGGAGGAGACGGTTCAAGGCTTCCGCGACCACGTCAATCCGGGTTTTCTGGAGTATCGGAAGAGCGTCAGCAATGCCTACGCCGCAGTCGAGTGGTCCGACGGCGGCACAACCTTCCAGGATATCCACGGGCGCACCTATATCGACTGCCTGGGGGGATTCGGCATCTACAACGTGGGGCACCGCCACCCCAAGGTGGTCAAGGCGGTGACCGACCAGTTGCGGCGCCAGGCCCTTCACAGCCAGGACCTGCTGGACCCGTTGCGGGCCATGCTGGCCAGGCTGTTGGCCACCATCGCTCCGGGCAGGCTTCAGTACGCCTTCTTCACCAACTCCGGCACGGAGTCGGTGGAAGGAGCGATGAAGCTGGCCCGCCTGCACACCGGCCGAAAGGCCTTCATCGCCGCCACCCGGGGCTTCCACGGCAAGTCCCTGGGCTCTCTGTCGGTGACGGCCAAGGCCTCCTTCCGCCAACCCTTCCTGCCCCTCGTGGGCGCGGTTCACCACGTGCCCTTCGGCGACGCCGACGTGGTGGAAAAGATCCTGGAATCGGCGCGGCTCGTGGGAGACGACATTGCCGCCGTGGTCCTCGAGCCGATTCAGGGCGAGGGCGGCGTGATCGTACCGCCGGACGACTACCTGCCACGGGTGCGGGAACTCTGCACCCGGTACGGCGCGCTGCTGATCCTGGACGAGGTGCAGACCGGCCTGGGGCGGACCGGCAAGCTCTTCGCCTGCGAGCACTACGGCGTTGAGCCCGACATCCTCTGCCTGGCCAAGGCCCTGGGCGGCGGCGTCATGCCCATCGGCGCCTTCCTCAGTACCGCGCAGATCTGGCAGGGCATGATTCCCAACCCGTTCCTGCACACCACCACCTTCGGCGGCAACCCCCTGGCCTGCGCCGCCGCCATCGCCACCATCTCCGTCACTCTGGAGGAGCGGCTCTGGGAGCGGGCAGCGGAACTGGGAGAGTATCTGCTCCCCAGGCTGCGGCAGGTCTTTGCCCGCTACCCCGGCCTCGGCCTGGAGGTCCGCGGCAAGGGGCTCCTCATCGGCATGGAGTTTCAAACCAACGAAATCGGGTATCAGGTGGCCAAGGAGGCCTTCGACAGGGGCGTGCTGCTCACCGGCACCCTGGTCAACAGCAAGACCATTCGGGTGGAGCCGCCGCTCACCATCAGCCGCGAGGAATTGGATCGGGTGGTGACCGTGCTGGACGAGTCCCTCCAGGCGGTGCGCATTCAGGCAGTGGCTGCGGCGGAGCAGTCCGGCAGAGCGGCCGCCGCGGGCTAGGCGTGTTATAGAGCGGGTGGGCTGCCGCAGGCTGACCGCCTCCCATCCCGCCGGCGAAAGGAGGAGTGATCCGTGATCGTTCACGCCACGCTGCACGGCGTACTGGCGCGGTATCTACCGGACCCCGGGGATCGGACCCCGGTCGAGCTGGAGCTGCCGGAAGGCGCCACGCTGGCAGAAGCCTGTGAGCTTTTGGGCGTCCCCTCGGGGCACGTGGCCCTGTTTGCCGTCAATGGCCGCAGGGCGGCAGGCGAGCGCGTCCTTCAGGACCGAGACCGCATCACCCTCTTTCCGCCGGTGGCAGGTGGGAGCCCCAGCCCGCAGGCGGTCTCGCCCTGGGGAGGAGGTTAAGAGGGATGGGTGAACAGCGGGGAGCCGTGCGGCTCCTGACCGAGATTCCGGGCCCGCGCTCGCGCCAACTGATGGCCTTGCGGGAGCAGCACGTGCCGGCGGCGGTGTTCCATGTCGCCCCCATCTTTGTGGCCGGGGCCAAGGGCGCCGTGCTGGAGGACGTGGACGGCAACCGGCTGCTGGATTTCGCCGGCGGCATCGGCACCATGAATGTCGGCCACGGCCGGCCTGAGGTGGTGGAGGCTGTCCGCGCCCAGGCGGAGTGCTTCACCCACACCTGTTTTCACGTGGCCCAGTACGAACCGTATGTGCGCCTGGCGGAGAAGCTCAACCAGATTACGCCGGGCAGGTTTCCCAAGAAGACAGTGCTGGTGAGCACGGGGGCGGAGGCGGTGGAAAACGCCGTTAAGATCGCCCGCCGCGCCACCGGGCGGCCGGCGGTCATCACGTTCGAGAACGCCTTCCACGGGCGCACCTTTATGGCCATGTCGCTGACCAGCAAGGTGAATCCCTACAAGCAGGGATTCGGTCCCTTCGCCCCGGACGTGGCGCGGGTGCCGTCGGCCTACTGTTACCGCTGCGCCTTCGGTCTGGAGCCCAGGACCTGCGGTCTCCACTGCGCCCACCAACTGGAGCACGTCTTTGGCCTGGACCTGGACCCGGCCCAGGTGGCGGCGGTGATCCTGGAGCCGGTGCAGGGGGAAGGGGGCTTCATCGTGCCCCCGGACGGCTTTGTGGCTGAGGTCGCCGAGGTCTGCCGCAAGCACGGCATCCTCTTCATAGCGGACGAGATTCAGACGGGCTTCGGCCGAACGGGCAGGATGTTCGCCGTAGACCACTGGGGGGTTGAGCCGGACATCATCCTCACCGCCAAGTCACTGGGTGCCGGACTCCCTATCGCCGCCGTGACCGGCCGGGCGGAGCTGATGGACCGGGTGCAGGCCGGCGGCCTGGGCGGCACCTATGGAGGCAACCCGGTGGCGGCTGCAGCGGCCCTCAAGGTGATTGAGCTGATGGAGCGGGAGGACCTGCCGGCACGAGCCAGCGTCATCGGGCGGCGGGTGCAGACCCGCTTCCTCAGCCTGCAAGCCCGTTACGCTCTGGTGGGTGAGGTGCGGGGTCTCGGCGCCATGGTGGCCATGGAGCTGGTGGCGGACCGCGTCACCCGGGAGCCCGCCTCCGCCGCCTGCGCCCGCGTGGTGAAGGGGGCATACCAGCGAGGCCTGGTGACCATCAAGGCCGGGGTCTACAACAACATCATCCGCTTCCTGGCCCCCCTGACGATCAGCGACGGGGAGCTGGAGGAAGGCCTGGACATCCTGGAGGAATCCGTGGCCGAGGCCAACCTGGCGGAAGGGTTGGTGACCCGTCCCGCCGCCGGCGACTAGGCGGCGGCAGGCAAGAAGGGAGGACCACAGGCGTGGAACCACGTCGCATGTACGTGGATGGCAAATGGGTGGAAGCGGTCAGCGGCGGTGTGCGTACGGTGTATAACCCCGCCTCCGGCGAGCCCCTGGCGACCGTGGCCGACGGCGACGCCCTGGATGCTGACCGGGCCGTCAGGGCGGCTCGTCGGGCCTTCGACGAACCCGGCTGGTCGGACCGACCGGCGGCGGAGCGAGCGCGGCTTCTCTTTAAGCTGGCCGACCTGATCGAGGAGCAGGCCGAGGGACTGGCCCGGCTGGACACCCTCAACTGCGGTAAGCCTATCCGGGAAGCGCGTTACGACGCCGCCGACGCGGCGGGCTGCTGCCGTTACTATGCCGGCCTCGTGACCAAGCCGCTGGGGCAGACCTACGCCGTGCCCGACGGCTCCGTGGCCATGGTGGTGCGCGAGCCGATCGGTGTTGCTGCCCAGATCATCCCCTGGAACTACCCGCTGCTGATGGCGGCGTGGAAGCTGGCCCCGGCTCTGGCTGCGGGCAATACCTGCGTGTTGAAGCCCTCGGAGCATACCCCCCTGTCCGCCCTGCGTCTGGCTGAACTGATCGAAGAGGTGGGCTTCCCGCCCGGCGTGGTCAACATAGTGCTGGGGGACGGCCCCAGGCTGGGTGCGCCTCTGGCGGCTCACCCGCAGCTGGACAAGGTCGCCTTCACCGGCGGCACCGCCACCGGCCGCTCCATCATGAAGGCAGCGGCGGAGGGCATTAAGAAGGTCAGCCTGGAGCTGGGCGGCAAGTCCCCTAATATCGTCTTTGCCGACTGCGACCTGGAGCCGACGGTGGAGTACGCCATGTTCGGCATCTTCGCCGGCTCCGGCCAGGTCTGCTCCGCCGGGTCCCGGTTGCTCCTGGAGGAGTCCATCGCCGACAGGTTCCTGGACCGGCTGGTGGCCCGATCTTCCCGTATCAAGCTGGGCCCCGGCCTGAACGAGGATACCGAGATGGGTCCGCTCATCACGCCCCAGCACTGGAACCGCGTGGACGGTTACGTGCGCTGGGGGCTGGAGGAGGGGGCCGATCTGGTCCTGGGAGGCCAGCGGCCCGACGACCCGGCTCTGGCCGGGGGCAACTTCTACGCCCCCACCATCTTCGCCAGGACTCGCTCCGACATGAAGGTGGTGCAGGAGGAGATCTTCGGTCCCGTGTTGGTGGTGCAGACCTTCAAAGACGAGGACGAGGCGGTGCGCCTGGCGAATGACACCGTCTACGGCCTGGCCGGGGCGGTGCAGACCACGGACCTGGCCAAGGCCCACCGGGTCATCCGCCGCCTGCGAGCGGGCATCACCTGGATCAACACCTACCACCCCACCTACAACGAAGCCCCCTGGGGCGGCTACAAACAGTCCGGAATCGGCCGCGAGCTGGGCACCTTCGGCCTGGAGGCCTACACGGAGATCAAGCAGATCAACATCAATATGACGCCGGGTCCCCTGGGGTGGTACGCCGGCTAGGAGGAGGAGCAGCCTTGGAGCGTTACGGCCTCTACATCAACGGCGAGTGGCTGGAAACCCAGGAGTACCTGCCCGTGACGGACAAGTACAGGGGCGCCGCCTTCGCTGAGGTCGGCCTGGCCAGCAAGGGCCAGGTCGGCCAGGCCATCAAGGCCGCGGAGGCGGCCTGGAAGTCCCGACCCCTCTCACCGCAGGGGCGCTTTCGCATCCTGAGCCGGACCTCGGCCCTGCTGGGGGAGAACCTGGACGACCTGGCCGAGACCATCGCCCGGGAGGGGGGCAAGCCCCTTAAGCTGGCCCGGGGCGAGGTGCAGCGGGCCATGCAGACCTTCCAGGTGGCGGCGGAGGAGGCCAAGCGGTTTACCGGCGAGATTGTGCCCATCCAATCCGCGCCCGGCGCGGAAAACCGCTTCGCCTTCACCCTCCGGGTGCCGGTGGGCGTGGTGGCCGCCATCTCCCCCTTCAACTTTCCGCTCAACCTGGTGGCGCACAAGGTGGCGCCCGCCATCGCCGCCGGCAACGCCGTGGTGCTCAAGCCGGCCTCCCAGACCCCGATCACCTCAGCGAAGCTCTGCCGCCTCATGGCGGAGGCGGGGCTGCCGGCAGGCTACCTCAACCTGGTGGTCGGACCCGGTTCGACGGTGGGTGAGCAACTGCTGGCGGACCAGCGCATCGGGTTCTACACCTTCACTGGCAGTCCGCCCGTGGGTGAGCGCCTGCGCCAGGCCATCGGCCTCAGGCGCTGCACTCTCGAGCTGGGCTCCAACTCGGCCACCATTGTTCATGAGGACGCCGACCTGGACAAGGCGGCCACCCGCTGCGCCTCTGCGGCCTTCGCCCACGCCGGGCAGGTCTGCATCTCCCTGCAGCGCCTGCTGGTGCACGAGAGGGTGTGGGACGCTTTCCAGGAGAAGTTCCTGGCCCAAGTGGACCGGCTCAAAGCCGGCGACCCCATGGACCCGGAGACGGACATCGGCCCCATGATCAGCGAGGCCGAAGCTCGGCGGGCTGAGGCCTGGATCGAGGAGGCCAGGTCCCAGGGGGCCAGGGTGGTCCTCGGCGGCCACCGCCAGGGGCTGATGCTGGAGCCCACCGTGCTCACCGACGTGAACGATCAGATGAAGGTGGTCTGCGAGGAGGTCTTTGCTCCGGTGGTCACGCTGGTCCCCTTCCGGGATCTGAACGAAGCCATCGACCGCGTGAACGTCTCCAAGTTCGGCTTACAGGCCGGCATCTTCACGGGCAGCATCCACGCCGCCATGGAAGCGGCCCGCCGCGTTGAGGTGGGCGGCCTGATGATCAACGACACCTCCATCTTTCGGGCCGATCTGATGCCCTACGGCGGCGTCAAGCTCTCCGGCTCCGGGCGCGAGGGTCCGCGGTACGCCATGGAAGAGATGACCGAGACCAGGCTGGTGGTGATGGACCTCTAGGCTGGGGCGGTCGCCTGGCGTCACGCCGGCGCCGGCCGATGGGATATGACGCTCCGGCGCCGGACACGGATGTTGTGCCCGGCGCCGCGCTGTGAAGCCCTGCCGGCCCGCCCTAGGACTGCTCACCCGCCACGAGCCGGAAGTAATAGTCCTCGGCCGGATCCAGGGCCCGGATGAGTTTAGTCACTTCGGCGTAGTGGTGCTTCTCGTCGTTCATGATCTCACAGAGGAGATCCTTGACCCGCTGGTCCTTGG
>CALMNP010000224.1 GCA_937868875.1 uncultured Bacillota bacterium
CTTCGCCTGAGCCGTACCCTTCTTACATGGCTTCGTGTCGTCGGGACAAAAGACGAGGGCCGGTCGCCCTAGACCGGCCCACTGTTCATCCAAGCCTTTGCCCAACCATCATCATGCCTGCTCCACCAGGGGCACGGGCCTGGGCGGTGTCCGCCTGGCCACGCGGGCCAGCAGCAGCCGCAGCCCGTTGAAGGCTACCAGAATGGTACTCCCCTCGTGCCCGACGACGGCCAGGGGCAATGTGAGATGTCCGAGCAGCACGACGGTGACCAGGACGGCGATGACACTGATGGAGAAGCTCAGGTTCTGCATCACCACGCGGCGGGTCCGCCGACCGAGGTCGATGGCCTCCGCCAGTTTGTGCAGATCGTCGGCCATCAGCACCACGTCGGCGGTCTCCATGGCGACATCGCTGCCGATGCCGCCCATGGCCACCCCCACGTTGGCTGCGGCCAAGGCTGGCGCGTCGTTGACGCCGTCACCCACCATGGCCACAGCGCCATACTCCAACTGCAGTTGCTGCACGACGCGCCACTTGTCCTCGGGCAGCAGTTCGGCGCGAACCTCATCGACGCCGGCCTCATGGCCGATCGTCTGGGCCGCCCGGCGGTTGTCGCCGGTCAGCATGACCACCCGCTCGACGCCCAGGCGCTTCAGTGCGGCTACAGCGTCGGCGGCCTCTTCCCGCAGGGTGTCGGCTACGGCGATGACACCCAGAACCCGGCCCTCCGCCACGACGGCGACATCGGTCCAACCTCGTTCCTGCAGGGTAGCCAGTCGCTGATGGACGGGGTGGTCATCGGCCACCCCCGCTTCGTCCAGCATCCGGCCGCTGCCGACGATGACCTCGCGGCCGTCCACCAGGGCGCGAGCGCCGCGCCCGGCCAGCACGCGGAACTCTTCGGCCAGTGGGTATTCAACCTCCCGATCCCGAGCACAGCGCAAAATCGCCGACGCCAGCGGGTGTTCCGACCGGGACTCCGCCGCCGCCGCCAGGCGGATCAGTTCCTCCGCCTCCACCCCGGGTTGGGGCTCCACCGCCACCACCCTGGGGCGGCCAACGGTGAGGGTGCCCGTCTTGTCAAAAGCCACCACCTTGATCTTGCCGACCTGCTCCAGATGGAGGCCGCCCTTGAACAAAATGCCGCTGCGGGCGCCGCGGGCTATGCCGGAGAGGATGGCAGCCGGCGTGGAGATGACCAGGGCGCAGGGTGACGCCACCACCAGCAGCATCATGGCCCGGTAGAAGGAGTGGCTCCAACTGTCCAACTGCATCATGGGCGGCACCAGGTAGGCAACACCGGACACGGCGATGACGACCAGCGTGTAGTAGCGGTCCACCCACTCGGTCAGTCGCTGCGTGGAGGCCTTCTGCGTCTGCGCGTCCTCGACGTAGCGGATGATGCGCGCCAGGGTGGTCTCCCCGGCCGGCTTCGTGACCGCAAACTCCAGAACGCCATACCCATTGACCGTGCCGGCGAACACCTGCGAACCGGGAGCCTTGTCGACAGGCATGGACTCGCCGGTGATGGCGGCCTCGTTCACAGAGGACTCGCCCTTCAAAACCTGGCCGTCGGCGGGGAATCGCTCACCCGACCTGACGACGACCAGGTCGCCCGCCACCAGGTCCTCGATGGCCACCCGGAACTCACGGCCGTCGCGACGCACCAGGGCGTCGTCCGGGCTCAGTTCCATCAACTTGCGGATGGCCTGGCGCGTGCGGCCGTTGGCGAAGGCCTCCAGGGCCGCTGACAACGAGAACAGGAACATGAGGATGGCGCCTTCCTCCCAGCGCCCCAGCACAGCGGCGCCGGCGGCGCCGAGAATCATCAGAAAGTCGATGCCCAGGATTCCTCGTCTCAGCTCCTGCAGCCCTTCCTTGACGCGGTGGTACCCGCCGCTGACGTAGGACAGGCTGTACATAACCAGGGCCGCCAGCGTGGGCAGGGCCGAGATGCGATCCGCCACGGCGCCCAAAGCCAGGAACAGGGCGCTGAACCCCGCCGCCCAGGCCAGCGGGCGCCAGTCCTCCTCGCCGTCCTGGTGCAGGTCCGGACGGTGGGCGGCAACCTCCTCCTCCATTCTGGGCAGGGGGTGTGCCACGGTAACCGAGTGGGCCCTGGCAGGGCCCAATTGCAGAGCGATGGCGCCGTCGCCGGCGACGGCCGCCTGAAGGGCGGGCCTCGCTACGATGCCACTCAGTGTCACGGCGCAGGTCTCGCACCGGGTGCCGGGGCGAAAGCCGGCGCAGACGGACCTGGTGTCCGCCAGACGGTCCGTCACCTGCCGGGCCAGGGCCTCCGCCTCCTGCGGCTGCAGTTGCTGCGGGTCATAGCTCAGGCGCAGTTCGGAACCGGGGGCGTTCAGTTCAGCTTTGACCAGGCCGGAGCGGTTGCCCAGCATGGACAGCATCAGGACGGCGCAGGACTCCTGCGTCCCCGCCGGTCCAAAGCTGGTCGTCCCCTTGCCGGCCTGTTCGTTTTCCGCCATCCTGCTTCACCTCAAAACCATCTCCCGGCCGTTGGGCAGGCCCCGGGGGTGACAATCTAGAATCATTCTAATCTAGGGGGACCAAAAAAGCAAGCCCTGGAAACGAATCCGGGCTTGCCCACTGTGTCTTTTCGTCAGGCCCCTGGGGCCTCATCCCTCGGCCCCTGTGTCCTAGTCCCCCTGGCGGCGGCAATCCTCGCAGTATCCGTAGACGACGAGCCGCGTATCCACTACCTCGTAGCCGCGGCGGCAAATGTCGTCCAGCAGGTCGTCCAGGGATTCCGGTCCGGGCAGGTCCGCGATACGGTTGCAGCCCAGGCACACCAGGTTGAGGTGCGGCTCCGGGTTCAGTTCGTAGTGGAGCGCGCCATCGCTGGTACTGCCGATTTCCGAGATGAGCCCCAGGTTCTGCAGGGTTTTCATCGTGTTGTACACCGTCGCCAGGCTGATACCGGACTGCGCTAGCCGAGCCCGTTCGAGGACTTCATAGGCGGTGGGGTGGTCGCCGGCGGCGGCCAGGACGTCGCAGACGCCGAGCCGCTGGGGGGTGAGCTTGAGCCCGGCCTCCTTCAGGGCCTGGCTCAGCCGCTT
>CALMNP010000225.1 GCA_937868875.1 uncultured Bacillota bacterium
GCCGCCCCCTGCTGAAGCACCCGCGGCCCCTGGGTGGGCAGCCGCTTCAGCAGGGGGCGGCTGTGCTTGTAGCTGCAGTGTTCGGACCACATCACGCCGTACAGTTGAAGCTCCACGTCGTTGGGTTCGCGCCCCAGCAGGCGGGCGGCCTGCCGGTACTCCTCCTCGGTCAGGCCCACCGCTTCCCAGCGGGCGGTCTGGCTGGTCGCCGTATTCACCGCCTTGCCACCTCCCTGGCCACGCTGTCCATCATGGAGAGGAAGACCAGCCGGCCGTCTTCAGAACCCAGCAGGGACTCGGCACTGCGCTCCGGGTGGGGCATGAGGCCAAACACGTTGCGCTCCCGGTTGGCGATGCCGGCGATGTTGTGAAGGGAGCCGTTGGGGTTGGCCTCGGCCGTCACCCGCCCCCGTTCGTCGCAGTACCGCAGCACCACGCGGCCCTCGCTCTCCAGTTCCGCCAGTGTGGCCTCGTCCGCGTAATAGTTGCCCTGCCCGTGGGCGATGGGCAGCCGGAGCACGTCGCCGGGCCGGCAACGGTTGGTGAAGGGCGTGTCGGCTGACTCGACGCGCAGATGCACGAACTCGCAGCGGAAGCCGAGCCCCTCGTTCTGCTGCAGGGCGCCGGGCAAGAGGCCCGCCTCGCAGAGAATCTGGAAGCCGTTGCAGATGCCCAGGACCAGCTTGCCGGCCTCCGCCTCACGGCGGACGGCCTGCATCGCCGGGGAGAAGCGGGCCAGAGCGCCGGCCCGCAGGTAGTCTCCATAGGAGAAGCCGCCGGGGAGAACAATGGCGTCGAAGCGGGCCAGGTCCGCCTCTTCATGCCACACCATCTCGGCCGGTTGGCCGAGCACGTCGGCCAGGACGTGGTAGGCGTCATGGTCACAGTTGGAGCCGGGAAAGACCACCACCGCAGTCCGCATCACACGGCCTCCCCGGCCTGGTGCTCCAGCGGCTCCACACTGGTGCGGAACGTCTCCAGCACCGGGTTGGCCAGAACGCGCCAGGCCATCTCCCGGGCCTGCGCCTCGGCCTCCGCGCGGTCGCTTGCCTCCAACTCGACAACGACGTGCTTGCCCACCCTGACCTCACCTACACGGTCGTAGCCCAGGGAGGCCAGGGCCCGCTTGACGGCCGTCCCCTGCGGGTCCAGTACGCCTGGCTTCAGCGTAATTGTGACGATTGCTTGAAAGCGCATCGCAAGGCTCCTTTCTCTTGTCGACCGAGCGCGTTACGGGCGGCGTTCAACTCAACGAAGCACGGGCAGCAGCCGCTCCAGGGCCTCCCGATAGCGGGCGGAGGCGGCGGCCACCAGCTCAGGGCCGAGGTGCGGAGCGGGCGGCTGTTTGTTCCAGCCGGAGGACTCGGCCCAGTCGCGGATGGGCTGCTTGTCCAGAGACTCGATGGGATGCCCCGGCCGGTACTGGTCCTGCGGCCAGAAGCGGGCGGCGTCAGGGGTGAACATCTCGTCGATAACCAACAGCGAAGCACCGGAAGCGAAGCGCTCCCGGGCGGTCCTGCCCTCGCCGCCCACCAGCCCGAACTCCAGCTTGCAGTCGGCCAGGATGATGCCCGCCTGCAGCGCTCTAGCGGCGGCGAAGGTGTACAACTGCAGGGTCACCCGCTTGATGGCCGCCGTCAGCTCCGGGCCGTAGATTTCGGCCACCCGCTGCTCCGGGACGTTCTCGTCGTGGCCCGTGTCGTTCTTCAGGGCCGGGGTGAAGATGGGCTCGGGCAGGCGTTCGTTGAGCCTGAGGCCGGCCGGCAGGGGCACGCCGCAGACGGCCTGGGAGACCTGATACTCCTTCCATCCGGAACCCGCCAGGTACCCCCGCACAACGGACTCCACGTCCACCCGCAGGGCCTTGCGCACCACCATGGAGCGGCCCTCCAGCAGGGGACGAACATGGTCGGGCACCGGGAGGTCGGAGAGGTCCGTAGTCAACAGGTGGTTGGGGGCAATCCGGTGCGTGGCCCGAAACCAGGCGGCGGACAGCTGGTTCAGAACCCGCCCCTTGTCCGGGATGCCGTCGGGGAAGACCACGTCAAAGGCCGACAGACGATCGGTAGA
>CALMNP010000226.1 GCA_937868875.1 uncultured Bacillota bacterium
CCAGGGCGGCCCGCCCGGACGATACGGCGACGGCGAACAGGCCGGAAGCCACGGCGGCCATGACGGCGGGCAGGACCATGAAAACTGCACCTGCGGCAGGCGGAAGGCCGGCGATGGCGGTCACCTGCCAGAGCGGTCCTGCTCCACCCTGGGCGGGCATCATCCGCCACAGGTCAAGTACGGCCCAGGCGAGCAGCGTCCCGGTGAAGGAAGGCAGGAAGGCAGCGCCGCCGCGGCGGGTCAGGAGTCCGCCCACCAGTCCGGCAGCTATGGAGAGCCACCACCACCCCACCAGCAGGCCCAACAACGAAACGACCAGAGCCGTGATCCCGGTCCAGAAACTCGATAGGGCGAACCGGCCTCTCATTTGCTGCCACCTCCTTTAGTCACGGCCACCGGCCCCAGGGTCGCCGTGCGCGCCACCCAGTCGGCGGGACCCGGTGAGGTCGGGAAGATAAGGGTCTTGTACCGATAGTCCAGCCACAGCGGCAGCTGGTCGGAGTAGTGTGGGTCGCTGGGATCGCCGGACTGGCCGCCCGGGTAGACGCCCCAGGACCTGGCCGGGTCGGCCAGGTTGGCCACCATGCGCCAGCTGGGGCCGCTGGTGGCGGGATCGCCGCCGGTAGCGTTGAGGGTGCGGCCGTTGCCGTCGGCCGGGTAGGGACCGGCGGCCAGAGCCTTGGCCTGGGTCAGGGAAGGAATCAGCCGGTGGTGCACGTCGCCCCAGGTCCAGCGCGCCGGGTCCGGCCCGAGTTTGGCCGACAGCTCGGCCGTCGCCTCGCCCAGGGCCTGCATCATGACCTCTTCCCGGCTGTGGGTCGTGCCGTCCGGTCCATCAAACCAGGAGGGGCCGGCCCCTTCGGGGTAGGCCAGAGCCTTGTATTGCGCCGAGTCCAGGGGGGCCGTGGTCATCGCCTCAAGGTCGGCCAGCAGGGCGCCCTTCCAGCCGCCGTGGGAGGTGCGGAACTTCTTGTAGAGCGAGAAGCCCTCCACCTCTTCCAGGCCCTTGGCCTTCCACCAGGGCCCATACGTGTCCTGAATGTAGTGGGTGAGGAATGTCTCCCAGACGGCCGGCGCAGCCTCGCCCTTCTTCATCTCCAAGTTCCAGGCAGCCAGCTTGTCAAGGGCCCAGGCCACGCTCTTGTCCGGCACGGGTACAGTGCGCCCCGCCTCCATCAGGGCAGGCACCATGCGGCGAGCCAGGTCGTCCAGGTTGGAGGCCTGGAGATCAGCCATTTTCTGCTGGGTGATGGGCCGGTTGGCGGGGTTGGAGAGGGCGCGGTAGAGGGTCTCCGCCCGGTAGCCGATGTCGAAGAAGTCATCGGTGGTGCCGATGTAATAGGGGTAGTCGTCGGCCACCTCACGCTGGTTGGCGGAGAAGGCGAACCCCCAGGAAGGGTTGTGCACCTGCGGGACGCGGTCGAAGGGAATCATACCAACCCAGTCGGCCTCACCGGTGCCCGGCAGGGGCAGCCAGGGCTTGCCGCTCTTGACCAGCGGGTAATAGCCGGCGGAGATGATGCCGAAGTCGCCGTCGCTGGTGGCGTAGGCGAAGTTCTGGGTGGGGCTGCCCCAGAGCTTCAGGGCTGCCTGGACATCGGCGGCGTTCCTGGCGCGCATCAGTGCATCCAGGGCCGCGAAGTCCTGGGAGAAGAGGCTGCCCGTGTAGGCCATGGAGATGGTGCGCCCGCCCAGGGGCGGCAGGCCGGGCAGCTCGGACAGCACCGGCCCGTGCACGGTCCAGGGGATGGTCAGGTGGCGCGTCGCCTGGCCCTTGACGGGGATGTCAACTTTGTACTCGCCGAAGGGCACCCACTGGCCATTATGAAGGTAGGCTCCCGGGTGGTCGGGGCTGGTCTCCTCGGCATAGTAAAAGGTCTGCTGGTTCTCGACGTTGGTCAGGCTCCAAGCGACGCTGCGGTTGTGGCCAATGATGACCCCCGGTGTGCCTGGGATGCTGACGCCGTAGGCGTGGATGTCGGGCGATTCCAAGTGCAGTTCGTACCAGATGGCCGGTAGTGTGAGGCCCAGGTGCGGGTCGCCCGCCAGATAGGGCTTACCTGTGTCGGTCAGGGCGCCGCCCACCACCCAGTTGTTGCTGTTGCCGATGAACTGGGCGATGGCCTCGGTGTAGGGGCCGTGGCTGTTCTCCACCGCATCCACCAGGGCCACCAGTTGGCCGGGGTCGAGGCGAACGGGCAGGTCAGCGGAAGCGGACGTGGGGCCAGCAGCCTGCGCCGCGACCTGTGTGGCGGGGGCCATCGGCATGGCGACGCCGCCAGTGCCGGCCGCCGCCACAGCGCCGCCTACTCCCTCGCTCCGGCCGTCGCCGTAGGCCAGGGCGCGATCGCGCAGGGTGGCCTGATCAACGGGCGCATCCGTGGGGAACGGCCCCGGGTTGTAGGGGTGGTACGGGTTGACGGGCAGGGTGGGGAACAGGGCGTCGGTGCGGGCCGCACCCAGCTTACCGGTGAGGATGGCCCGCTCCAGGGGGCCCTTGCTGAAGGCCAGGTCCTCGGTCATGACGCCCTGGACCACGAGCGAATCCACCACGTCCCAGGAGGCCGGTTCGTAGCCCAGCAGTCGGAAAAAAGCCGGCCAGGCGTGGGTGCGCCGGGCCTCGGCTATCCAGGAGTTGACGCCGTCGGCATAGGCCTGCAGCTCGCTGTAGATGCGGGGGTCCGTAGTCTTAATGCGCTTGGCGGAGGCCTCGGCGGTGCGGCGCAGACCCAGGGTGAGCTGGAGTTGGTCCGAGGGCAAAGCCTTGGCTCCGATCACCTCGGCCAGCCTTCCCGACCCCTGCCGGCGCAGCAGGTCAAGCTGGGCCAGTCGGCTGCGAGCCACCAGGTAGCCCTGGGCGAAGAACAGGTCGTGGTCATTGGCGGCGAAGACGTGCGGGACGGCGTAGGCATCCTCCTGAACCGTCACGGGCTGGAGGAGCCCCGGCAGCTGGAGCTTCTCCGCCAGGGGCCTGGTTGTGGCGGCATAGACACCCGTGATGGGGTTGAAGGTCGGCCCCAGGGCGGGAAGGGGCCCCAGAGGAACGGCCAGCAACGCGGTCAGGACCGCCGCCACCAGGGCGGCGACGCCGCCGCGAGTCCATGATGGGCGCCTGCCTCGGTTCAGGCCTTCCGGTCCGGGGGCTCGCCCTCCGCCTTCTGGCTTCACGCGCTCTCACCTCGTGTAGGGCAGGCCGTCGCAGGAATCGTCCGGCTTGCCGCATGATGCCCAATAGTTCGAGGGCTCCGGCGCGTAGTCCTTTACGGCCCGATATCGGCATGCGGGACGCGCTGGGGCACTCACCCTCTCCCCTGCCGACGAGTTCCTGCCGGGATGACGAGATAGCAAAGAGAGCGGGCATCCACCCGCTCCCCGGTGCTTCCTATGTGTGCAGGCTCAAGCCTGTCTATGCTTCAGAGTGTAGATGTCGCGATCATGCTGCAGCCAGCGTTCCCCGAGATGATCCAGGCCGGCGTGCAACTCCCCGCGCAGTTCGCTCAAGCCCTGCTCCACAGACTCCATACGCTGCTCCAGAGATCCCAGACGTTGCTCCACAGACTCCATACGCTGCTCCAGAGATCCCAGACG
>CALMNP010000227.1 GCA_937868875.1 uncultured Bacillota bacterium
CCCTTGGACTGGCTCTGCCCCGATTCAGCCACCCGCGGCACCAGACCGGTATAGGCTCGAAAAGCCCGGCTGCTCTTAAAGTCATGGCTCTCCAGAGCAGCCAGGCAGGCCGCTGCCGTCACCATACCGATACCTGGGATGGACTGCAACAGGCCGTTCGGGTCCAGCTCCCCAACCAGGAGTTCCAGCCGGCTGCGAATGTGTTCCTGGCGCTCTGCTGCCCGCTCCAGCTCCTCCAGAGAGAATTCGACCTCTTCCTGCAGGTCCGCAAAGTCCAGGCGCATCCCAGCGTTGCGGTGCAGTTCCACGGCCCGCTCGCACAGGGCATAAAGAGCAGCGATGGTCTCGGTCTTGGCATAACGTCCCGCAGACCGCTCCAACGCTTGCGTGAATCGTTTGGGGCCGATCCGCACTGCCGCAAAGGGGTTGGCGTAGCGCCGGAAAAAGGCTCTGCCCACCGCAGTTAAAGGGTCAGGCAACACGCGCTGCACTCCGGGCAGCAGACTCTCCACCAAGGCCCAGAAGGAACGCTTCAGTTCCCCCACGGTCCGGCCCATGCGGTAGTGCCGCTTCACCCAGCGGCTCAGGCTGTGCACCCTGGCATCTAGCTTTACTGGCTGCAGGGCTTGCGGTGCCATGAAGCCAATGCGTGCCAGGGCTTCGGCATCTACGGCATCATTTTTGACATGCCTCGCCCAGAAACGGCGCAAGTCGTGGGCCTTCTGGTTGCTCACCAGGAAGTACCGGTCCCCAACTCCCAGCAGGTACTGTCCCACCGTCACCCATTGGGTGCCTGTGGGTTCGGAGATCCACCAGATCTCCGCGCCGGGACGGAGCGCCTTGACCTTCTCCCGCAGGCGGTTAATCTCATCCGCCTGCGTGGCGAAGCGATAGCGGGACAGCACAACCTCCCCGTTCTGGTCCAGAACAAACACTTCATGCTTGCCCTTGGCCGCCAGGTCAATGCCAACGTAAATCCTCATGCCGTCACCCCTTCGAGAGTACGGCCCCACTCAGAACCACCGGACAGCGCTGACGCCCCATACGTGTTCTTTTTCAGGGCCTGCTGCATCTCAGTTGGGGCTGAGGCAGAGCCCAATTCCCTAAAGAGGGTCCATGCGCCAGCCGCCGGGCCTACAATCGACTGCGATGGGCGGACTGCTTGTCCCCCAAATAGGAGTAGAGCAAACGTCCCGGTGGGAGCCTTTCCCCTGCCTGTTCAAGGAGTGCCGCGCATTTCCTGCTGCCTCAGCCCTTGGACCCAATATACACGTAGGTGAAGGCGATGCCGTCGCCATCGGCCCAGACGAGCTGGACCAGGCGGCCGCGCTCGTCCCAGGTGAGGTCGGCGGTGCCCGTCTGAATCAGGGCG
>CALMNP010000228.1 GCA_937868875.1 uncultured Bacillota bacterium
CGTCGTCAGAGGGCCCGGTTGTCTCCAGGCGGCAGGGGCAACACCACAGAGGCCAGGCAGGCGGCCGTCTCTGCCGCACCGGGGAAATCGTCCCTCTCCACGCCGGGCGCCGGGGGCCAGAGAAGAACAGTGTTCAAACCCTTTCGAGCCAGCCAAGCCCGCATGGGTCCTCGCTCTGCGGGGGTCCCCGCCCGCATGGGCAGGACCAGTGGGCAAACGCCTGGCGGCAGATGCGGTCGGAGCGCCTCCCCGTGGGGACAGGCGGCTGCTGTCTCCAGGGCCTGCCGGTAGGCCGCCCGGCGGCAGGCCACAAGGGCTTCCCGGTCCAGCCCCTCCCACATCCGCTTTGACCCAGGCGCCATGCTGCGGGCGACCCGGTCGCGGTCATAGTGGCGTTCCGCCCCGTCCCAGAGGGTCCGTGCGGTGGAGGGACCGTCGGGGCGGCGGCCGCCGCCTGACGGGGAGTCCGTCTCGGAAGCCTCGAGGGCCCAGGCCAGGGCAGACAGGCAGTGTGCCGGACTGGCCCAGGTGTTCAGTTCCGGTTCGGGGCGACCACCACCGCCGGCGCCGTCCGCCCCGCCCCTCGCCCACAGGAACCCGCCGTCGAAGGGCTGGCCGAATTTCCGGTAGGAAGCGACGGCATAGTCGCCGACCGGCCCCTCCGGCAGGTCGGTCCAGACTGCGTGGGTCAAGTCCTCAAAGATCAACGGATGTGCCGCCCCAACGCCCTTCTCCCGCAGGTCAGCAAAGAACTGCCGAACCGGCTCCGGCTGTAGAAATCCGAAGTAGTGGATGAACAGAACGGCCCGCGTGTGGGACGTCATGCGCCGGTCCAGGTCCTCCATATCCACGGTGAGGTCCGGGTTGACGTCATAGAACCGGACGGACAGGCCGTGCTGGCGGAAGGGGCCGATGAGCGTGTCGCAAAGGTAGGCGGGAAGCAGGGCCTCACCCAGGCCTGCGCCGGCCAGGGCATCCGCGGACCGAAATCCCTCCCGCTGCAGGGCGGCACGAAGAGCCGAACGGGCGCCGTCGGTATGCCAGAGTTGTCCCCCCGGGCCATCTGCTTCCTGCCATGCCGACAAAGGCAACCGCCCCACCCCTCTCTCACAGCACCGGGCCGGGCCCAACCCGGCCCGGCCCGTCTCGTGGCCCGAGCCGGTGCATTCACAGCGCTAGACCCGAAGCTCCTCCAGCCGGTCGATGACGGCCTGCATGTCGGCCGGCGGCGGCGCCTCGAACTCCATCCCCTCGCCGGTGCGCGGGTGGATGAACCCGAGCACCCGGGCGTGCAGCAGCTGGCCTTGTACGGGGAAGGCCGGGCGCTTGGGCCCGTACACCGGGTCGCAAGCGACGGGGTGGCCGATGTAGGCCAGATGCACGCGAATCTGGTGGGTGCGGCCGGTCTCCAGGCGGCAGGCCACCAGAGAAAAAGGACCCTGAGAGGGGTCGCGGTAGGCTGCCCTGACCCAGAAGTGAGTGACGGCGTGCTTGCCGTGTCGCGGCTCCACCGCCATGCGCTGGCGGTCGACGGGGTGTCGGCCGATGGGAGCGTCCACCGTTCCGGACGGGCTGGCGAAGTGGCCGTGCGCCACCGCCACATACTCGCGCCGAACCGTGCGCTCCTTGATCTGGTGCGCCAGCGACTGGTGGGCCTGGTCATTCTTGGCCACCATCAGAAGGCCGGTGGTCTCCTTGTCCAGCCGGTGGACAATGCCCGGCCGCAGCACGCCGTTGATGCCCGAAAGGTCCCGACAGTGGTGGAGCAGGGCGTTGACCAGGGTCCCGCTGTAGTTGCCCGGCGCCGGGTGCACCACCATGCCCCGAGGCTTGTTGACTACGAGTATGTCCCTGTCCTCGTAGATGACGTTCAGGGGGATCTCCTCCGGGACCACCGCCAGGGGTTCGGGCTCGGGCACGTGGACGTGGATCTCGTCACCCTCCTGCAGGCGGTAACTGGCCCTTGGCGTGGCCGCCGCCGCGGCGGAACCGACCGCTACCCGCCCCTCCTCGATGAGGCGCTGGACCTGCGAGCGGCTGAGGCCCAGGTCGTCGAGCCCCGCCAGGTAGGCGTCCAGGCGCTGACCGGCAGCCTCCGGCCCGGCGACAAAAACAAAGGAGCCGCCATGGGCCTCAGCGGGGGCCGCAGGCAACTCCGGATCCAGGTCCAGTTCCTCTTCCCAGTCGCCGGGGTGCTGCGTCAAGGTCGTCTCTCCCCTACTCGTTCTCCGCCGCCACCTGGCGCCACATGAGCCAGAAGAACAGGGCGACGCCGATGACGATGGCCGAGTCGGCCAGGTTGAACACCGGCCAGACGCGAAAGTCAACGAAGTCGGTGACGCGCCCAAAACGCAGGCGGTCCAGCAGGTTGCCCAGAGCCCCGCCCAGTTGCAGGCCCAGCGAGACGTGCATGAGAGACCCGGCGTCCTTGACCTGCCGGGCGTAGTAGAGAATCAGGCCCACCACCGCCAGGGTCACGGCCACAAAGAACCCCGTCTGATTGGCCAGCAGGCCGAAGGCGGCGCCTGGGTTCCCCACGTGCGTGAGGTACAGGACACCGCGGATGACGGGCAGCGACGATTCGAACGGCATCAGCTGCCGGACCAGGGCCTTGCTGATGAAGTCGAGCAGGAATACGGTCACGGTCGTCACGGCAATGCGAGAAGTCACTACTTGCTCCTGGTCGGTCGCCGGCGCCCGCTGAGCAGGATGCTGCGGAAGCGGGCCATCTGTCGCGCCGCCACCGGGTCGTTGGCCTGCTCGTAGGCCCAGATGAGGTTGGTCAGCATGCGGGTCAGCATCTGGCGCGGCGACACCGCGCGCAGATACGACTCGCGGAAGGGATGGCCGCTCTCCTCCACCAGATGGCGGCACTCCTCCAGGCTGAGGAAACGGCCCTCGTTGTAGGGGTCCACGAAAATGATCCCATTAGGGTCTTCCCACTTGACGACGAAGTGACCCGGCAGCCCCACACCGTATACCGGCAGGTTCAGGCGCTGCCCCACCAGCAGATAGACGGCGGACAGGCTGATGGGGATGCCGATGCCCCGGTCCAGGACGCGATTCAGGTAGGAGGCGTCGGGGTCCTGGAAGTACCGGTCGTCCCCGCGGAGCCTCTTCTGACGGGACAGGTATTCGGCCATGGTGGATAGGACCCGGTGAGGGTCCCGGATTTCCGTAAGCAGTACAGATAGGTCTGCCGCCATGTCGCTCAGGACATCTTGATAGTGCGCAACGTCCAGATCCGGGTAGGCGTATTCGGCCACCAAAAGACAGCCCGTCTCCAGTTCCTGTACCGCATCGGTCTCATCGGCCAGGAGTCGAAAGCGGTCTTCCAGGTCCTCCAGGCGGATGGTGTCAAGCAGGGTGCGCACGCGCCCCCGCACCAGGGCGTCCGGAGACTGCGTGGCCGTCTGCAGAAACGGCAAGGCCCGGTCGCGGGACTCAAGCAGAACGCGTCGGGCGACGCTGGACGTTCGCTCATCCTCGTCCGCGAGCAACGTGATGAGTGCCTTGATCTCACTTTCCGTCAACTGGGCCAAGGCGTCACGTCCTCTGTCGGGAGAGTAGGTTTCGCCTCAATTATAACGAAGTGGACCGGAAAATGCGCGCCCTTCCTGTCTTGGCCAGGGCCGTGATAGGGCCGTTACTCCGAATCTTTCACCTTCTGCAGGAGGTCCGTCAGCAACGCAGCCTCCCGCTCCGCGCGATGGCCTTCCACTTCCTTGAGCCAGGCCACGGCCCAAACGCCGTGTTGTCAAGCAAGTCACCTGCCTGCACCTGAGTTCGTGAAGTCAGGCTGGAACTCCTGCCCAGTGCCCCGGCGGCTACGGCGCCATCCAGACCGGCGCCCAACCCGCC
>CALMNP010000229.1 GCA_937868875.1 uncultured Bacillota bacterium
CCCCAGCCAAAGGGTTCTCGGGCGGCCAATTCCACGGTCAGCTCATGACGGCCTGGCGTCAACCCAAGCGAGATTCGGTTGGTATCCGGTTCAATGTAACCCCGGGCCTCCCGGCTGGAAAAGCCCGTGAAACGGTGGGTCCCGGAGAAGACCTCCGCCCCGTCCACCCGGAGGCAAACCTCGTCGCTGAAACCAAAGCGGAGTTCCACCTTGCCCTCGGGCCCCACCGTAAACTCACGCTTCAGGACGGCCGGATCGGCGGAGGTCGGAATGTACCGGTTGAGGTTCAGGGTCCCGTTGGGCTCGACCCTGACGGGGCCGTGTCCTTCCAGTTGCCACTCGGTGACGAGGTCCGGCGGCAGCGGAGAGACGGGGGCTGGAATCGGCCGGGTAGAGGGCTCCAGCGGGCGGAGCCGCAGCTCAGAGAAGTATGCTGGGCGGAAGGTCCACACCCCAAGACGGCCCGAGTCGCTGCCGTGGGCCAGTCGGGGCACCACCAGCGGCGGTGAACCATCACCGAGGATTCGCGCGGTTGCCGTTGGGCCGCGAAGCTCCACCTGAAGGGTCAGCCAACTGCCGGAAGGCACTGTGGCCGCGGCCTGGCAGCCGGGGCCGTGGAACACCTGCCAGGTGTTGGAGCCGTGAAAGACCGGGTCGTACTGCAGCGCGTCCCACTGCCCGCTGGTATGGGGCTGGCAGTACAGCAATTCGATAGTGTCGGGACCTGCCCCGCGGAAGGCCAGTCCCGGGTATGCATTGCCTGGGTCGACCCCCAGGTCAATCTCCACCAGGGCGTCCGCCACTTCCAGGTCCCGGAGCAGGGCAAAGCCGCCCTCCAGTCGGAGCGCCGGCCTGCCCTGCCACTGCTCCGTTCGGGCCGTGGGGTCTGCGACGTCGAGGCGGGCGAGGGCGGTCAGGTCGTAGTGCAGCCAGTTGGGCATGAAGGACACATCCTCCCGGTTGTCTACGACGTTCCTTCACCGGAGCGGGCGGTTTTCCTGCCTCGCCCTCAGGGACTGTGCGACCCGACTGACGCTTCGAACACGGGGCGCCACCGCCTCTGGTCTGGTCGGCACCAGAGCGGTGCCCGGTACAGGGTACCCGGCCTTCGAACATCCAGGTCCAGGCAGGGCCATAACCTTTTAGCGGCTGTACCGTCATGTCAGGCAAGATTGGAAATCAGGAGGAATTTGAATGAACAGGAGCAGGCTCCGGTTGGCGTCCCTCGTGGTTGCCGCCCTGGTGCTCGTTGTCACGGCCACCGCCAGCGCAGATCCGGGCGTGCCCGGCGCGCCGGACACATCCGCCCAGTCCGTCATCTCTGCAACGGGCACGGGTCAGGTGAACTTTCCCGCCGTCGCACTGCCCACGATGCTGAATATCGGCGTGCATCAACAGGTCAACGGCGACCCCGATGCGGCCGTTAAGGCCAGTCAGGCTACTACGGAAGCCATTCAAGATGCGCTGGTCCAAAAGCTCGGCATCTCGAAGTCCGCTTTTCAAATGATGAACTTCAACATGTACCCACAGTATGGGCCGCCGGAAGGCCCCCAGTCGAAGGGTGCACCTCCCGCACCCCCCGCCGTAACGGGCTACAGCATTGACCAGAACATGCAGGTTGAGGTCAGCAGCGTAGACCAGCTTGCTAAGGCCATGCAGACAGCGATTTCAGCAGGCGCCACGTC
>CALMNP010000230.1 GCA_937868875.1 uncultured Bacillota bacterium
AATTGAGGTAAGAAATTCTTACGAGGATGATCCGAATGGAACGACAGGTAACCAGAATGACGTCCAAGGGCCAGATGACCATCCCGGCAAGCCTTAGAAAAGCCTTGAGGATTGAGAGTGGAGACTACCTTGCCGTATCTCGCGAGGGCGACCGCATCATCGTTGAAGCACTTGCAACCAAGCGGTCAGGGGAAGGCATTGTCCACAAAACGGCTGGGATCTGGAAGAACCGCAGCTTGGACCTCAAGGACCTGCGCCATGCTGACGAACGCCGTCTGGACAGATGACCCGAATTGTCCTGGACACCAGCGTCTTCATTGACCATCTCAGGGGTTTTGAACCCGCCACCACTTATCTCATTGGGTTGGAGGAGGGCTCCCTTCGCGGGATTGTCAGCTCGGTGACCCACACGGAGCTATTTGCCGGGGAACGGATGCGTTCCGGGGAACGCGAGCAGATCGAAATGCTTTTGTCCTTGCTCGAAACGGTGGATGTTACATCAAACATTGCTCGTGAAGCCGGAATGCTTTTGTCACGGTTCCGCAGATCCCACGGGCTTACGCCTCTGGACGCAATCATTGCGGCGACAGCCCTGACACTGGACGTTCCTCTTGGGACGCGGAATGTCAAGGATTTCAGCTTTGTCCCAGGACTGCGGGCAACCTGCCCCTATGGAGGTCAGAGTGCTGATGACGCAGTTTGACTGGTCGCGTATTCAGCCCGCCGAGGCCCTTGAGACGTCACGGACCTACCGCTTCCGCCCCGAGTGGCGGCCACTGCTGCTGCAGTACTTCGGCATTGCACCCGGCATGCAGGTGTTGGAGGTCGGCTGCGGACCCGGCACCTTCGCCCCCTACCTGGCGGAAGGTGTGTCTCCTGGCCGCGTCACCGGGCTCGACCTTGACGAGCGCTTCATCGAGCGGGCGCGCCAGAAGGCGGAGGCGGCCGGCATCCCCAACCTGGACTACGTAGTGGGCAGCGCTTACGACCTGCCCTTCTCCGCTGACTCCTTCGACGCAGTGGTCAGCTACACGGGCCTGGGGGTACTGCGAGACCCGGAGCGAGCCCTGGCAGAAATGATCAGAGTTTGCCGCCCGGGCGGGACCATCGCCGCCGCAGAGGCGATTACCGGACCCTGGGGTGCACGCTTTGCCGGTGTGGACTCGCTTCAGGGCCACGCCGCCTATCCGAGCGCCTTGCGCTACCACGAACTGCGCCGGCGGCTGGAGCAGGTCGCCGAGAAGCACCTACGGCCCCGGGAGAAACTGGGCCACCCCGCCTGGCCACCGGCATCGTTCTTCGCTCTGCTCAGCCAGGCTGGTTTGGAGGCCGTGCGGCTGAACGCATGGGGCTACATCCAGGCCCCTGACGACCCGCGCTTCTCTCCCGAGGAGCGTCAGGACTTGCGAGAGTCATCTTATCGCGTGGAACGCCAGGGGCTGGAGGGCCTTCTCGGCGGTGACGAAGGACGCGTCCTCTCGGAGCATGGTTTTTCGGCCGACGACCTGTCTGAACTGCTGGCCCTGGCTGAGACACGTCATCAGTGGCTGCTGGAGCATCCGCTCTACGACTGGGAAGGCGGCATATCCATCGTTACGGTCGGCCGGAAATCGGTGGCGCCAGTTACCGGAGTACAGGTGAATAGCCATGGAAGAATTTCGTCCGCTGACTCCCCGTGAGTGGCTGATCCTTGCTGGCACACCCTTCGTCCTGGTGGCCCTATTCGTTATACCCCTTGCCTGGTTCCCTCCTGAAGTGGCGGTGGTGCCCGTCATGACAGCCTTCGGTGTCGGGGCCATAGCGTGGTCGAGATGGCGGCTGAGGCGGTTGGGGCACCGCTGCACGGCCTGCGGCCACCAGTTCTCAACCTCGTTTCTCGAATTCTTCTTCAGCGTGGAAGCGTTGTATCACACACGCCTACAGTGTCCGGAGTGCCGCAAGGTCACCTGGACGGTGCCGGTGGCCCGCATCGGGGAACGGCCCAGGTACCGCGGACCCAGCGCGGCCTACTTCCTGAAGGGCGGCAGCGAACGCATAGGAAAATGAACGAGGGGCGCCAGGTGAACGGGCGCCCCTCGTTTTTACGCAACGACCAGGTCCCTGTTATCGCCGCCGTGGCCGTCAGATACGTCAGGGCGCGACCGGCGTCCAGGTGAGCCCGCCGTCTGTGGTCTTGACGACGGACTTCTTGCTGACAGCCCAGCCCACTTGAGGGGAAACGAAGTCCAGTCGAGTGATGTCCTTCAGCGTACTGCCGGAGGAGACTGACTTCCAGTTGGCACCGCCGTCCTCGGTCCTGTACAGTTCCTCGCCGTTGGCGATAAAGCCGTGCGAGGAGTCGACGAAATCCCACACCAGCCGTCGGTCCGTTCCAGACACGGGCACGTTCAGCGGACTCCAGGTCTGACCCCCGTCGTGCGTGGCGTAGAGAAGAAACGAGAGCTTCACGCCGGCGAACTCGGCCGCCATATAACCATCCTGCGCACTCACGAAGACAGGCGGCCTGCTGGTCAACATGACCTCGCGAAAGACATCCGGCACGGCCACGGTCTGCGGCATCCAGGTCCGGCCCCCGTCACGGGAGTTGAACAGGTAGATGCTCCCGGTGACAGGAGAGTAACCGGTCAGCCACCCGTCGGTGGCGTTCCGAAAGCTCACACCCGTCTTGTCGCCGCCGAAGGGCAGCGAGTCGGAGGAACCATCCTGGGGCTGTGCCATAGCCACCTGCGTCCAGGTAGCGCCTCCGTCCTCCGTCTTGAGGAGCGTTACCGCCTCGCTGCCGGCTGCAACGCCCTGATGAAGCAGCAGCCAACCGTGTTGCGCATCGATGAAGCTGAATTGGGGTTCTCCTCTGACCGGAACGCTGCTGACCTCCCAGTTGGCGCCTCCGTCGGCCGTGCGGTAGAGAAGAATGCCTCCCGCCTGGTCCTCGGCCACCCAGGCGGACTGAGCGCCGGTCGTGAATATGCAGTTTGCAGGCATGGCGCCGACATTGGGCGGCATCGTCTCTTTCCATGTCAGACCACCATCCTGGGTGCGCAACAAATTAACCCTGGCCTCATCCTGTTGTTCCTTCAAGGCCCAGCCGGCCTTTTCATCGACCATGCGCAAATCGCTGACGACAACGGGGGCCGCAGCCGCGTCTTTGGGGGCTTCCGCCGACGTCCTGGCGGGCGGGTCGGAAGCCACTCCCGGCTGGGCCGGCTGCTTCCCCCGCAGATACCCTATCAGAGCCGACCCGATGACTAGTAGGAACACGAACCGTGCGAATCTTGCATTCAACTTACATCGCTCCCGTGGAATCCTTCCTGGACATTCTAGCACGCTTCAAAACCACACGACACATAAGACGGATGGACCCAAAATACAGTTGCGCCCGATTTTAGGAGCAAGAAGGGGCAGGCCGCCGCGGCCTGCCCCTCATCACTTTGCTGCATCTACTCTTGGCTGTGCCTATTCTTCGCCCGGCCGCTCCCAGAGCCCGCTCTTGCCGCCGGACTTTCGGACCAGCCGCACCGCGTCGATGACCATGCCGCGGTCCACCGCCTTGGCCATGTCGTAGAGGGTCAAAGCGGCGACAGAGACAGCCGTGAGCGCCTCCATCTCAACTCCTGTGCGGCCGGTCGTGCGCGTCACGGCCTCGATTTCCACCGTGGAGGCTTCGGCGTCAGGTCGCAGCTCGACGCTGACCGAATCCAGGCCGATGGGATGGCAGAGGGGAATCAGGTCGCCGGTGCGCTTGGCCGCCATGATTCCGGCGATACGCGCCGCCGCCAGCACGTCTCCCTTGGGGGCTTCTCCGGCGGTGATGAGCCGCAAGGTCGACGGGTTCATGCGGACGCGCCCCCGGGCAACGGCCTCACGGACCGTTTCCGGCTTGGCCCCCACGTCCACCATACGGGCCTGACCCCGCTGGTCCAGATGCGTCAGTTGCTCGCCCATCAGAATCGCTCCTGTGTGCCGCCGCGGAGGAGCCCCCGCGGCTGCAGTTCTAGCCGCCAATGGCCGACATCTGCCGGCCCACGGTATCGTCCGTAAGTTCCAACATGTGGTGTTCGGCCGGCTTGTGGTAGATGGTGTCGGCAAAGATGTCCAGCAACTCCTGGTCGCTGGCGCCGGCGCGCAGCGGCCCCAGCAGGTCGCGCTCGTGGAGCGAACCCAGACAGGGGTTGAGCTTGCCGTCGGCAGAGAGGCGCAGCCGGTTGCAGCTGTCGCAGAAGCAGCCGGACAGGGCGGTGATGAAGCCGATGGTGCCCCGGGCGCCGGGGATCTGCATGTAACGGGCGGGGCCGGCCCCACGCGGGCCCGCCTGACCGCCCTGTTGCTGGGCCGCGGCGGCAGAGGTGAGGTGATCGTCCACCGGCTCCAGGTCGAAGGCCTCAGCCAGCCGCTCCCGGATTTCCAGGGCACTGATGAAGTGGCCCACGGCCCAGGGGTGCTCGGACCCCAGGGGCATCAGTTCGATGAAGCGAACGTGCAGCGGCCGGTCCAGGGTCAGGCGGGCAAAGTCGACAAACTCGTCGTCGTTTACGCCGCGCACGGCCACAGTGTTGAGCTTCACCGGCTCGTAACCCAGCTCCAGGGCCAGGTCCACAGCCTCCAGCACCTTGCCCAGCCCGTCGCGCCGAGCAATCTCGCGGAAGCGCTCCGGCCGCATCGTGTCCAGGCTGATGTTGACCCGGCCGACGCCGGCCCGCTTGAGGTCGCGGCCGAACCTGGGGAAGAGAATGCCATTGGTGGTGAGGGCGATGTCCTCCACACCGGGGAGGGCGTGAATGCCTTCTGCAATCTCCACCACGTCGCGGCGCGCCAGGGGCTCGCCGCCGGTCAGGCGGAAACGGGTGATGCCCAGCTCCGTCGCCAACCGCAGCAGGCGCAGCAGTTCGGTGCGGCTCATCATGCGCTCCAGGGGCAGCCAGTCCATGCCCTCGGCGGGCATGCAGTACTGGCAGCGCAGCATGCAGCGGTCCGTCAGCGAGACCCGGAGATAGTTGATTTTCCGGCCGTGTTCATCCATCATGATGCGGCTTTCACCTCAATCAGCTTGCCTGCCCCGGCGGCGTCGTAACCGCCCAGGGATTCCATGTCTTGTTGGAAGCCGGGGTCTCGGATCACCTGGAGCAGCGTCTGCACGGCCTCTGACTCCAGGGTCTGGAGCAGCAGCAACAGTTGATAGTCCTCGGTGGCGACGGGGATGAAGTCCAGGTCCAGGGCCCTGGCGGCGGCCAGGATGCCCAGGCCGACGTCGGCGACGCTTCCCTTCACCGCGGCGGCCACGGCGGTGTGCGTGAACTCCTCCCGGTCGTAACCAGCCACCATCTCCGGGGCGATGCCCGCCTGCCGGAGGTGGTAATCGAGCAGCAGGCGCGTTCCGGCGCCGCGCTGACGATTGACCAGGCGGACGTCGGGGCGGGCCAGGTGGGCGAAGCCCCGAATGCCCTTGGGGTTGCCCTTGGGCACCATAAACCCCTGCTGACGCCTGGCCAGGTGAATGAGCACGGCGTCCTGGCCCGGGAGGTAGCGCTGCACGTAGGAGACGTTGTACTCGCCCGTGGCCTCGTCCATCAGGTGCACTCCGGCCAGGTGCGCTTCGCCCCGGCGGATAGCCAGAATGCCGCCCAGCGAACCGACATGGGCGGAGGCCAGGGACAGGCCGGGGCGGGCCCGGTGGAGCCGGTCAGAGAGCAGGTCCAGAGTGATATCGTGACTCCCGGTGACCACCAGGGTGCCTTCAATCTCGCGCCGGGACCGGAGCAGTTCCACCTCGACCTCGGCCCCTTCGGCCAGGCCCTCCCGAGCGGGTGGGATGCGGACGATGCCGTCCGCCCTCACCAGCGAGGAGATGACGCCGGCACCGCGGGCGATGGGCGTGGCGACGAAGCCTTCGCCCACCCGCCCCACCTTGACCCGGAGGAACTCCTCCAGGCCCAGGGGCGACGCCACCTGGCGCGCCAGCCGGGCTGGCAGCACCGTCGTCTCCGGGTCGGGGAGGCCGAGGAACCGGAGCAGAAGCGGCTTCAGGAAGAGCTGGCAGGTAACGTAGCAGGAGACCGGGAAACCCGGCAGGCCTACCACCGGTTTGCCCTCCACCACGCCCAGCACCAGGGGCTTGCCGGGCTTGATGGCCACGCCGTGTACCAGAACCCGCCCCAACTCGCCAATGAGCCGGGCGGTGAAGTCCTCGCGGCCGGCGGAGGAGCCGGCATTGAGAACGATGATGTCGTGTTCAGGGAGAGCCTGCTTCAGAGCGGTGCGCAGGCGGGTGTAGTCGTCCGGCTCCGGCGTCAGGGGCCGGGCCAGCCCGCCCCACTCGGTCACCAGGCCGGCGATGACCCGGGAGTTGAACTCCAGGACCTGCCCCGGCTCAGCGTGGCGTGATGGCTGGACCAACTCCGTGCCTGTAGGCAGAATCGCCACCCGCGGGCGGCGGCGCACCGGCACACCGGTAACACCGCCGGCGAGGAGGCCGCCCAGGTCGACCGGACGAAGCTGGTGGCCGCCGGGCACAATCATCTCCGTCACCACCAGGTCCTCGCCGATGGGGCGGACGTGCTGCCAGGGCGTGGCTGCAGCAGTGATCTCGATGGTTCCGTCCGGCCTCTCCTGGTAGTCCTCGGCCATGATGACGGCATCCGTCCCCGGCGGCAGTGGGTCGCCGGTATCCACCACGATCGCCTGGTCCTCCAGGCGCAGGCGCAGGGGCGACGTCTCCGAAGCGCCAAAGGTGGCGGCCGCCGCGACGGCCACGCCGTCCATGGCGGCGGCGTGGAAGTGGGGCGAGGAGATGGCGGCGAAGACGGGCTCCGCCGTGACGCGGCCCAGGGCCTCGTCCGTGGCGACGGTCTCCGTCGGTCCCGGGAACCAGCGGTTGGGGGCAAGGGCCTCCAGCAGCAGAGAGAGCGCCTCTTGCGGGTCGCGGTTCTCCAGGTACAGGGTGCGCCCGTGACCGGCCGCGTCCGCCATGCGATCTCCCTCCCTCCGGAACCGCCTGGGCCTGGCCCTGGCGTCAGCGTAGGAACAGATGCACCTGGACCATCTCGCCCGCCCGCAGGCCCTCGCGCGCTTCGGGCACCTCCACCCAGCCGTCCGCCTGCACCAGGGTGGACAGGAGGCCCGACTTGCCGAGCAGCGGTTCGGCCACCAGCCGCCCTGCCTCGGTGCGAACCGTCACCCGAACCACATCGAGCCGGCCGGCGGCGGAGGCCAGGTTGCGGCCCAGCTCGGCCGTGAGGATGGGCCCGGCTGGGGCATCCGGGTGCAGGCCCTGCAGGGTCCGGATTACAGGCCGTACCAACAACTGAAAGATGACCAGGGCAGAGACGGGGTGGCCGGGAAGACCAACCACCGGCGTCTGGCCGGCCAGGGCCAGAATCGTGGGTTTCCCCGGCTTGACCGCCAACCCGTGGACGAGGATGCCGGGTTGTCCCAGGCCGGCGATGGCCTTGGCCGTGAGGTCGCGGGTTCCCACCGAACTGCCGCCCGACACCACCACCAGGTCCGCCGTCGAGACTGCCGACCGCAGCGCGGCCGCCACATCGTCATACCGGTCGGGCAGGATGCCGAGGAGGATGGGCTCGCCGCCCGCCTCCACGGTGGCCCCGGCCAGTGCGTAGGAGTTGGCATCGCGGGTCTGCCCCATGGCGGGCTGCTGCTCGGGCGGCACCACCTCGTCGCCGGAGGAGAGCACCGCCACGCGGGGGCGGCGACGCACGGCCAGGCGCGTGACGCCGGCCGCCGCCAGAAGGCCGAGATCATGCGATCGCACCAGACGCCCGCCCGGGAGGAGAGGACCACCGGCCTGAGCGTCCTCATCCCTGCGGATGACGTTCTCGCCGGGAGCGACGGACCGCAGGGCGCCCAACTCGTCTGGGGCCAGGACTTCACTGTGCTCCAGCATCAGCACGGCGTCGGCCCCTGCCGGCAACATCCCGCCCGTGGCGATGCGGGCCGCCTCCCCCGCCTTGAGAACAATATCGGGGGCGCGACCCATCTGGACCTCGCCCGCCAGTCGCAGGTAGGCAGGCAGGGATTCCTGCGCCCCGAAGGTATCCCGCGCCCGGACGGCGAACCCGTCCACCGTAGAGCGGTCAAAGCCCGGCAAATCGAACAGGGCGGAGATGGGACCGGCCGTAACCCGGCCCAGGGCTTGAAGAAGCGGGACCTCCTCCACGCCGGTCAGGCGACCGCCGAGGGACGCAAGGAATTGGGTCCGGGCGGCCTCGACCGGGACCACCTGGAAGAAGTCCACACCATCACCCCCGCCGGCGGCAAACTGCAATAGGAAAGGGTCCCTCCTGCCGGAGAGACCCCAAAACAGTGCGGCACAAAGCCGAACTGGTCTGACTGAACCTTGCCGGCGGATCGCGCCCCTAAAGCCGCGCCCGCGGTATTGGTCCAGGTCTCCTTTCCAAGCAGGGAGGCGCGAGCGTTTCCGCCTCGCACCCTCGGCCGGTGGCCAGGCCACCGGCACCGACCCGGGCGCCATCGTCAGGTTATGACAACAGGCAGCCGGATTCGGAGATCGTTATGGAATTGTCTTCATTATAGCCCGGCCGCCCGTCTTCGTCTATTCCTTGTTGCGAATCGGGAATACAGAGGCGAGTCCGGCGCCATCCGTCTGGGGGTACTTATGGCAGGCTTGGAAGCCGCATGGGCTGCAGCCCTGGATCTCTTCGTAGCGCGCCACGGATATGTCACGCTCTTCACGGCCATGTTCCTGGAAGGGTTCGGCCTGCCGCTGCCGTCGGAGCTTCTGTTCATACCCGCCGGCTTTCTCATCCACCGTCACGATCTGACCTTCGGCGGCGTGCTTCTGGCCTCCACCCTGGGGGGCCTGGGCGGCAACGCAGCCGGCTACGCGGTGGCGAGGCTGGGCGGCAAGGAGCTGATCAGCCGCTACGGTCGGTTTGTGAAGCTGGGGGATGACCATCTCAACCAGTTCCGCGCGTGGATTTCCCGCCATGGTGGGAAAACCATCTTTATTAGCCGCTTCTTCGGCCCAATCCGGGCGGCCTCCATTGTCGGAGCGGGGGTCGGACGCATGCCGATCGGGGAGTACCTCCTCTACCAGGCGGCGGCGGGCCTCGTCTGGAACTTCACCTGGGCCTTCGCTGCGAAGATGTTCGGCCGCCGTGTGGCCAGGCTGATCGACCACTTCGGACTGACATCGGTTCTGGTCGGCGGCGTGGCCGTCGCCCTGGCCCTGGTGGTCTGGTGGCTACACACGGCGAAGCAGCGCCGGGGGGTCTGAAGTCATGGCCGGAAGGGGGCGCGCGATGCAGAGCCTCACAAACCCGCGCCGCAAGGCGACGGTGGCCCTGGGGGCATTGCTGGCGCTGGCGCTCGCCGTGTCCCTCTACCACTACTTCTTCCCCTCCCCGACGCGGGTCCGCCTGCCGGCGGAGATGCCCCTGGGGCCGGGCGACTCCATCCTGGTCATCGCCCCGCACTCCGATGACGAGACGCTGGGACCGGGCGGCTTGATACACCGGGCGGCGATGGAGGGCATTCCGGTACACGTGCTGATGATGACCAACGGCGACGGCTTTACCCTGGCGGCCGAGGAGGAGCGGCTGCGCCTCCGCCCCTCGCCGCAGGACTACATTCGCCTGGCGCAGCACAGGCAGCAGGAGACCCTGGAGGCGTTATCGGTTCTCGGCGTGCCCGCGGAGAACGTCACGTTCCTGGGGTATCCCGACCGGGGCCTGGCGCCCATGTGGACCAGCCACTGGTCGCCTGAGCAGCCTTACTTCTCGCGTTTCACTCAGACCGACCGCTCGCCTTACAGCAACAGCCTCACCCCTGGCGCCCTCTACTGCGGCCAGTCGGTGGTAGACGACCTCCGCCGGGTCCTGCTGGAACTGAAGCCGACAATTCTGGTCTACCCCCATCCCAATGACGTCCACCCCGATCACTATGCGACCAACGCCTTCGTCGACTACACGCTCCAGGAGCTGCGCGACGAAGGCTCCCCGTTCGCCACTCAGGTGCGACGGTACCTCTACCTGGTGCACCGCGGCGACTGGCCCGCCCCCAAGGGGCTGCATCTGGCCACCGCGCTGGTGCCGCCGGGGCCCCTGGTCCACACGGATACCGCCTGGTTTGCGTTTCAGCTTGACCCGGATTCCAGTTGGGCCAAGTACCAGGCCATCCTCCGCTACCGGTCGCAGGTTCGCCTGATGCAGCGGTACCTGGAGAGTTTTGCACGTAAGAACGACCTTTTGGGGACAATGCCTGCAAAGGCCATTCCGCTGGTGGCGGCTGGGGCCTTGCAGGCCGGCAGGGCGTCCGCCGCCTGGACGAACGTCACGCCCCTGATCACAGACCCGACAGCCGATACCCTGACCCGCCAGTTGGAGGGCAGCGCCGACCTGACAGACCTGAGGGTGGCGACGGACGGCGAGACTCTCTTCCTGCGCCTGGAGGCGCGGCGCCCCGTCTCGTCCCGGGTCAGCTACCTGATCCGGTTCCGCACCCTGGCGCCGGGTCCGCCCGGCGCTCGGGCACGCCGCGGTCAAGTGGAGCTGACCTTGCGTCCCAGCTTTGCTCCCAGACTGACCGGAGGCGCCGGCAGCGCCGCCCACGTGCGCTATGCCGTGGCGGACGGCGGCCTGGAGGCTTCGCTGCCCCTGGCCGACCTGGGCGGGCCGCGCGAACTGTTCGTGAGTGCGGAGAGCTTCCTGCTGGTGGGAGTCGACCGCCTGGCCTGGACTCTGGCGCCGCTGCCGGCGGCCGCCTGGCCGGCCCAGGGGCCAGGGCCGAAAGGAGAGCCCAAGTGATGGAAGTCGACCTGGCGCCGGCTACCGAAGAGGACCTGCTTCAGGTGGCCGAGGTCTTTACGGAGGCCTTCCCGGAGAGCCTGCTGCACACCTGGGGCCGCATTCCGGAGACGGCGATGACGGCCGAGGCCTTCCGCCTCTGCCTGGACGCCGAGCCGGACGCCTTCTGGGTGGCGCGTCGGGGTCGGTTGGTGGTCGGCTACGCCTTCACGCCCTTTCACCTGGCGTCGCTCTGGCAGACCGCCGTCCTGCACGGCCACCTGCTCCGTTGGGCCTGGCGGGCCTTGAACGGCCGCTACCATGTGGGCCGACATCCCCTGCAGGTCATCTTCGCCAACAAATGGTCCTTCCTGCAGTCCGCCCTGGACCGACGCTATAACGTTCCTTCGCGCATCCTCTCCGTGGCCGTCCGGCCGACCTATCAGGGGCGAGGCATCGCCACGGCCCTGTTGCGCCGGGGGCTTGACTACCTGGATCGCCGCGGCGCCCGGCAGGTCCGTTTGGAGGTGCGCCCGGGCAACGCTCCAGCAGAGGCCCTGTACACCAGACTGGGGTTCCAGGTGGTGGGCCGCACCCGTGACAGCCAGGGGCCGTGGCTGATCATGGTCCGGAGCCGGCCTGGCCTCCAGCCCGCGGATTGAGCCGCTGCATACGAAGAACCTCACGCCCATATGCATGAAGCATGTGATGGGGTGGGGGCCTATGGCAAGAGGGGCGCGGACAGGCAAGGTCCTGCAGATTGCGGCCACATATGTCGGCACCGTGGTCGGTGCGGGGTTTGCCTCAGGTCAGGAGACCCTGAGGTTTTTTGCTGTCTTCGGCAACCACGGCTCCTGGGGCATCCTGGTGGCGACGGCCCTCTTCGTCGTGCTGGGGGTCGCCGTGATGGACCTCGGCCACACCCTGGGCGCCGCCTCCCACCAGGAACTGCTGATCCATACCTGCGGCCCCGCCCTGGGCCGCTTCATGGACCTGCTGGTTACCAGCTTTCTGCTGGCCTCGCTGTCGGTCATGCTGGCCGGCGGCGGCGCCGTGATGGCGCAGCAGTTCGGCCTGTCCACCGGCCTGGGGATCACGCTGACCGCGGTCGTCTCCGTGGTCACCGTACTGTTCGGGCTGCGCGGCCTGGTGGCGGCCAACGGGGTGGTCGTGCCCATGCTCACCAGCTTCGTCGTGCTGGTGACCGTGGGCACCCTGTGGCGAAAGGGCCTGGGCCCCCTGCGCCTGGGCCTGCAGTGGCCGGAACTGGCGGCGGCCCCGCACTGGCTGCTGGCGGCCCTGCTTTACGTGGCCTACAACCTCATCCTGGCGGTGGCCGTTCTCGCACCCCTGGGGGCAACAGTGAGCGACCCGTCCGTTCGCCGCCAGGGCGGTATCCTCGGCGGCCTCGGCCTGGGACTGCTGGCCTTGCTCATCAAGCTCGCCCTGGGCGGCCACCTGCCGGAGATCGGCCGGTCGGAGGTGCCGCTGCTCTTCATCGCCCAGTCCTACGCCCCCTCCTTCCAGGTAATCTACGCCCTGGTCTTGTGGGCCGAAATCTACACCACCGCCATCGGCTCGCTCTACGGCTTTGCCTCCCGGCTCTCCCTGCTGCGCCGCTGGGACTACCCCCTGATGGTCCTGGGCAGTGCCGCCCTGGCCGCCTGGGGAAGCCAGGCCGGCTTCTCCCGCCTGGTCTCGCTGCTCTACCCACTGTACGGCTACGCCAGCCTGATATTCCTGGGCTCGCTGGGGCTCAGCCTGCTGCGGCGACGGCCCTGATAAAACACCCAGGCCTCCCCGTCGAGGGGAGGCCTTTGTCGCGCTTCTTCATTCCGGGTGGTCCGGCGGGTCCAGGGGCTCGTCGCGCCGCTCCAGAGCCAGGGCCTTGAGCAGTACCTCAGCCTCGGCGGCCCGGTGCAGGGGGACGTAGAGCCGGACCTCCCCCACCGGTCCCACGCGGATCTGGTACACGGTGCCCAGGGCCTCCCGTTTCTCCATGACGGGGATGCTGCTTGCCCTGAGGAGTCCGGTGATAATCTCAGCTTCCACCGGATCCAGGTGCTCCCGCAGGGCTACCCAGGGAATGTCGTCCTCCGTCCTGACCCACTCCTTCCGCGAGCCGGAGCCTCGGCTGGACCCGACCGGCTACTGGTCCCATGAGCCGCCGGGCCCATGAGTCGCCCGGCCTTACTGGTAGGTGTAGAAGCCGCGGCCGGTCTTCTTCCCCAGGCGGCCCGCCATCACCATCTTACGCAGCAACGGGCAGGGTCTGTACTTGGGGTCATTGTACCCCTCGTAGAGGACCTCCATGATGGAGAGGCAGGTGTCCAGCCCGATGAAGTCGGCCAGGGTGAGCGGGCCCATGGGGTGGTTCATGCCCAGCTTCATCACCGTGTCCACGTCCTCCACCGAGGCGACTCCCTCGTAGACGCAGAAGATGGCCTCGTTGATGAGAGGCATCAGAACCCGGTTGCTGACGAAGCCGGGGTAGTCCGCCACCACCACGGAAGTCTTCCCCATGCGGTCCGCCAGCTCGCGCACGGCCTCGTAGACCGGGTCGGAGGTGGCCAGGCCGCGGATGATCTCCACCAGCTTCATGACCGGCACCGGGTTCATGAAGTGCATGCCGATAAAGCGGTCCGCCCTGGACGTGGACGCTGCCAGTTGGGTGATGGGCAGCGACGAGGTGTTGCTGGCGAAGATGGCCTCTGGGCCGCAGATGCGGTCCAGGTCCTGGAAGAGCGCCTGCTTCACCGCCAGGTTCTCGGTTACCGCCTCGATGACCAGGTCGGCCCCGGCAGCGCCCTTCAGATCCGTGGTGCCCTGGATGCGGCTCAGAATGGCCGCCTTCTCCCCGGCGGTCTTGCGGCCCTTCTCCACGTCGCGACTGAGGTTCTTGTCAATGACGCCGAGGCCCTTCTGCACAAAGCGTTCCTCCACGTCCCTAAGGCTGACCTGGAGGCCGGCCTGGGCCGCCACCTGCGCAATGCCCGACCCCATCTGGCCGGCACCCACCACCATGACCTTTTGAATGCTCAACGGACTCCCTCCTCACACCCGGTAGGGTTCACCCCGGGGTGACGCCCTTCCTGCCGGGGCGGGTGGCGGGTGATCCCTGACGTTTGTGGGGCGATGCCCGGGACACGGCCGGAACCACGGGAGGGACCGGAAGGGTTTGGCCCCAGCGGGGTCGAAACACCGCTAATCCACGCGTCGCGGGAGGGCCTATGAGCCGCAGAGAATGGCAGGGATTCATCCTGGTGGTCATCTCGGCCACCGGTTTTGGCTTTATGGCCGTGACGGCCCACCTGGCCTACGCCGGTGGGGCCAATGTGCCCACGCTCCTGTTCCTTCGGTTCGCGCTGGGCGCCGCCGCCCTCTGGACCTTGCTGGCCGTGCGGCGCGACCTGCCGCGCCTGCAGCCGCGCACGCTGGTCCTGCTGGCCCTGATGGGCCTGCTCGGCTACGCCGGGCAGTCCACACTCTACTTCAGCGCCCTGACGCGCATTCCGGCCTCGCTGACGGCCATGCTCCTCTATCTCTACCCGCTGCTGGTGGCGCTCTTCAGCGCAGCCTTCCTGCGCCAGCCGCTGACCCGCTGGCAGGGCGCCGCTCTGGTGCTGACCCTGGGCGGCCTGGGTCTCATGCTGTGGCAGCCCGGCGTTCGCCTCGGCTACGACCCCATCGGGGTGGCCATGGGCGCCGGCGCCGCTCTGGTCTACTCGCTCTACATCATGGCCGGCGACCGGGCGATGGGCCGGACCTCGCCTCTGCACGCCAGCGCCGTCATCATGACGGCGGCAGCCGTCAGCTTCCTCTCCGTCGGCCTGTACCGCGGGCTGCTTCACTTCAGCCTCTCACCCTCCGGCTGGGCAGGCATTCTGGCCCTGGTGCTGTTCGGCACCCTGCTGGCCGTCCTCACCTTCCTGGCCGGCCTGCAGCGGCTTGGGCCCACCCGGGCTTCCATCGTCAGCGCCCTGGAGCCGGTGGTCACGGTCGTCACCGCCTGGGCCTTCCTGGGGGAAGCCCTGGGACCGCGTCAGGTGGCGGGCGCCCTGCTGGCCCTGGCCGGCGCCCTGCTGGTGCAGGTGCCGACCCGTGCCGCCCGCAGCTTTGAGGGCCGGACCGCCCTGGTGACCGGGGCCTCCAGCGGCATCGGTCAGGCCACGACGCTGGCCCTGGCCCGGGCGGGAGCCACCGTGGTGGCTCTGGCGCGCACCACCACCGCCCTGGAGGAGATGGCCGCGGCTCACCCCGGCCGAATCCTGGCCTGCCCGGGAGACGTCACCCGCCCTGAGTCGCTGGCAGCAGCGGTCAACCTGGCCCTGTCCGCCACGGGGCGACTGGACATCCTGGTCAACAACGCCGGCGTCGGCCTCAACACGCCCGTGGAGGAGATGGAGCCGGACTGGCTGCGCCAGTGCCTGGAGGTCAACGTCGTCGGCGCCCTCCATGCCATCCGCGCCGCCCTGCCTGCCATGCGGCGGCAGGGGGAAGGCCAGATCATCAACGTGGCCTCTGTGGCGGGACGCCTGCCGGTGCCCTACTCCGGCGGCTATTCGGCCAGCAAGTTCGCCCTGGCCGCCCTGGGCGACACCCTGCGCATCGAGAACCACGTCCACGGCATTCAGGTCATTCAGGTCTTCCCGGGCTCCACCCAGACGCCGTTCCGCCAGCACGCCCTGGGGCGGCAGATGGTCCCCAAGCCGCGCCCTCGCCGGGCCAGGGCGGAGCAGGTCGCTGCGCGCATCCTCCGCGCCAGCCTGCGCGGCGAGCGCGAGGCCTACCTGTCCCTTACCGACTGGTTCCTGAGCCGGGCCCCCGCCTGGTGGCCGGGCCTGACCGCGTTCATCGTCGGCTGGGTCTACCGGCGGGCGGAGCGGCCGGCGGCCACGCCGGCCCCGACTTCAACTAGTGTCCCAGCCCGTTCCCTCGCGGGCGACCCGGCAGAAGCGGGGGATGGCGCGGAGGTTTGACGAAGGTTCCGCCGGGTCCAACCCCAAATCATCTACTCTCCTTCGCGCTGGGATTGGTCTCTTGGAGGCACGACAGGGCGAAAGAAGGTCCAGTAGATCGCCACGGTCACAACCCACAAGAGCAGCCACTTGGCGAGGAAGCGAAGCCAGGGGATGGCAGGATAGGGCATTGAGGCGTTGATCGATTCGGCAGCCGTCAACAAGGGGAAGTACCACCAGGGAATTCTCCGCCTCCGAAACAACCACGCGTTTACCAACGCCAATGCTAAGACGCTGATCCCCCATCCAAGAATAAAAGCCGATTGGCCCAGGTAGATCCTCAAATCGACCACCTCCAGGTCGCTCCCATTATAACTTCCACTGAGGACTTGAGGCGACCCCAACCGGGGCCGCCTCAACCTCTGCCATTCGCCCTCTATTTGCAGGAGGTGTAACCTCTCCAGTAGGCCGTGTAGTAGCCACCGGCCGCAGTGTAACCCGTCCCGGAACCCTGCAGGTAGACATTGTTGAAGTCGACGGCACCAGAGTACCAATCCACGGACCCGTCCGGGTTGACATGCTTATACCAACCGTTGATCATCAATTGAGCAGCGAAAGCCCCCGCAGTGGCACCAACGATACCGCGGCTGAGCGTAACACCGCCACTGTTGACGCTGTCGATCCCCTTCCGGGTTAGCATCCCGATAACGGCGCCGCCGACAATCCACAACCAGTCGGCCCAGTTGGAGAAGGTGTCGTGGAGCCAAGCGGCCCTGGTAGGGCTCAGGTGCATGTGGTAGCGGCTGCCGTCGAACTCAAAATAGCTGCTCGTGTCGCCCGGGTAGCTGCAGAACGTGTCAAGCGTTCCGTAGAACGATGACGCAACATAGGAGGCGCTTACGACGTCCCGGCTTCCGGAATCCGCGGGTGCTGCTTGCCCTACTCCGTCTCTGCTACTT
>CALMNP010000231.1 GCA_937868875.1 uncultured Bacillota bacterium
GCCGGACGTCTGGAGGATGTGCTGCGCAACCTCTACTCCAACGCCATCAAGTACGGCCCGGACGGCGGCGAGGTGTTGACCCGGGTCACATCGGAAGGGGGCCGGGTGCTGGTATCGGTCCGGGACAACGGCGTGGGCATCCCGCCGGAGCAACTGCCCCATGTCTTTGAACGCTTCTTCCGCTGCAGCAGCACCACCGGCAGCGACCCGGGCGGGCTGGGGCTGGGCCTCTACATCTGCCAGGACATTGTGACGCGTCACGGCGGCCGCATCTGGGCCGAGAGCACACCGGGCCAGGGCACTACGTTCTTCATTGATTTGCCACAATATCTTCCGGAGGGCGAGTCGCATGAACGTACTGATCATTGAGGACGAACCCGCGATAGCCATGGTGTTGGAGGAAGTGCTGCGGGAGGAAGGGCATCGCACGGAAGCTCTTACCGACGGCGCCTGGGGTCTGCGACGCCTGAAAGAGGGCGAAAGGCCGGATTTGGTGCTGATTGATCTGTTCATGCCCAGCCTCAGCGGCCGGGACGTGCTGGCCGCCATGCGTTCCGACCCCCGCCTGGCCGAAATCCCCGTCATTCTCATTACCGGCGCCGTTCCCCAGTCAGGGCTCTTTCCGCCTGAGGGCAGCTACCAGGCTCTGATTCCCAAGCCCTTCGATGTGGAAGATGTGGTGGCGGCCGTCAACGCCGTATCTGCAGGGCGCCGCACGGCCTAGGCGCCGGCTCCCGACTTTGCCTACCGGCTCAAGGGACCACCGAGAGGTGGTCCCTTCCCTGTGTGCCGCCGGGCAATTGCGGCTCTCCTGTTTGCGCCTTACGTCCTAGGACTATCGGCCTAGGTCAAATTGCGGTTAATTCTGGTGGCCTTGCCACGTAAGGGTTTGGCCAAAAACTAATACTCCGGTCGATATTGGCAGGTTCCGTCTCGTTTACAGGACTGTTGCAGTGGACTATTATGTAACTATATTCCTGGTTGGGCACTTTGCCAGAGCCATGGAACGCCCACCTCGCAACTGGAAGCGGTTGCGGGGAATATGTTGAGGGGGGAACCGTGTGTCCAAGAAGACGATTGCCCTGCTCCTCGCGGCCCTGATAGTCTTCGGGGTCGTGGCCGCCGGCTGCTCCAAGCCCGCGTCCAATTCGGGCAGCGGCAATACCAAGCCCCAGATCCTGAAGTGGAACCTGGGTGAAGAGCCGCCGAGCCTCGATTCCGTGACCACCACCGACCAGGTCTCCTTCTGGGTGTTGAACGCCACGCAGGAGGGCCTCGTTCGCCAGATTGAAAACCAGCCGCCGACAAAGGGTTCCGGCCTGGCACAGGACTGGACCGTTTCCCCGGACGGCACCGTATACACTTTTACGCTGCGCGACGCCAAGTGGAGCGATGGCCAGCCCATCACGGCCAAGGACTTCGCCTTCGCCTGGAAGCGCGCCATGAACCCCAAGACCGCCGCCGAGTATTCCTACCAGTTCGCCTACATCAAGGGCTATGACGAGCTGTCCAAGATCGATGTGAAGGCGGCCGACGCCGATCAGAAGATCAAGGACGCCCTTGACAAGGTCGGCGTGGTGGCCAAGGATGACAAGACCCTCGAAGTCAACCTGAACACCGCCACCCCCTACTTCCTCAGCCTGATGAGCTTCCCGACCTTCCTGCCCGAGCGCCAGGACATCGTCGAGAAGTACGGCGACAAGTACGCTGCTGAAGCCAGCAACATGGTCTTCTCCGGTCCGTTCACCATCACGGACTGGACCCACGAGACCAAGATGGTCTTTGCAAAGAACGCCAATTACTGGGACAAGGACACCGTCAAGCTGGACGGCATGGACGCCGTCATGATCAAGGACATCAACACCCCGGTCAACATGTACGAAGCCGGCGACCTTGACATGATCAACATCCCGGCCGAGTTCCTGGCCCAGTACAAGTCCAAGGGCAACAACAAGGTCCGTGCCGAGTCCACCACCTGGTACATCGAGTTCAACGTCAAGGACTCGATCATGAAGAACGCCAACATCCGCAAGGCCTTCTCCCTGGCCTTGGACCGCCAGACCTTCGTTGACAAGGTCCTGGCCAACGGCTCCATGGTGGCCACCGCCTACACCCCGCCGACCATCGCCGGCGACAAGGGCTCGTTCCACGAACTCGTGGGCGATGTCCTGAGCCCGACTGCCGATCCGACCGCGGCCAAGGCCGCCCTGGAAGCCGGCATGAAGGAACTCGGCCTCAGCAAGCTGCCGACCATCAGCTTCCTCTCGGGCGACAGCGAGCGCGCCAAGAAGTGGGCCGTCGCCTTCCAGGAGATGTGGAAGCAGAACCTGGGCGTCGACGTCAACATCGAGACCGTGTCGTTCAAGGTCCGCCTGGACCGCATGACCAAGGGCCAGTACCAGATGGTCATCGCCGGCTGGGGCGCCGACTACAACGACCCGATGACCTTCATCGACCTGTGGCACACCATGCCTGCCGACAACCCGGGCAACAACTCCTCCTTCTACAGCAACGCGGAGTATGACAAGCTGGTTGACGACGCCAAGTCCACGGGCGACCAGGCCAAGCGCATGGAGGACATGAAGCAGGCCGAGCAGATCCTGCTGAGGGACCTTCCGGTCGCGCCGGTCTTCTACCCGGCCTGGAACTACATCGAGAAGCCGTATGTGAAGGGCATCCAGCACTTCGCGGTCGGCTCCGATTACGAGTTCAAGTTCGCCAGCATGGATGCCCACTAGTCTCTGAGATCAGGACAGGCCCGGCCAACGCCGGGCCTGTCTTTTTTCGTCTGGTCCTTTCGCTGGCGCCTGGGTTACACTCTACCTGGAGGTGTTGCCATGGCGGCCGATCTGGTCATTCTTGAGGCCCGGGTGGCCACCATGAACCCGGACCGCCCCCACGCTACGGCCGTGGCGGTCAAGGGGGAGCGCATCGTCGACGTCGGTACGGACCTCGCCTTGCGCCCGTGGATCAGCCCGGGCACCCGGGTCGTGGCGGCCGGGGGGCGTCGGCTCATGCCCGGTTTCATCGACTCGCACCTGCACCTGCTCGGCCATGGCCTGCTGCTTGAGCGGCTGGACCTGAGGCAGGCCCGCTCCAGAGATGAGCTGGTGGACCTGGTCCGGGAGCGGGCGACGCAGCTGCCCCCTGGTGCCTGGGTGTTGGGCGGCGGCTGGGATGAGGAGCGTCTGGGAGGCCTGCCCAGGCGCGACTGGCTGGACCGGGCCGCGCCCGACCACCCCGTGCTGCTGGCGCGCCACTGCTATCACGTGACCGCCGCCAATTCGGCGGCCCTGCGTCTGGCCGGATTCTGGGAGCAGTCTGCCGAACTCGCCGGCGGTCGGATCGACCGTGACGAGCACGGCCGGCCCACCGGCATTCTCAGGGAGAATGCCAAGGAGCACGCCGACCGGATGGTTCCGCCCCCTACCCCGGAAGACCTGCGGCGTGCTTTGCGCAATGCGGCCGAAGCTGCTGCCCGCCTCGGCATCACCAGCGTCCACACCAACGACGGGCAGGGCTTCCCTCTGGAGACCGTCCACAAAATCTACGACGAGCTGCAGACCGGCCCCTCCCCCCTGCCGCTGCGCATCTGGTGGGACTTCGCCCAGGAGGACCTGGAGCAGGCGGCCGCTCTAGGCTGGCGGACCGGCCAGGGTGACACATGGTTTCGCGTCGGTTCGGTAAAAATGTTCGCTGACGGCTCTCTGGGCGGCCGCACCGCTGCCCTGTGCGAGCCCTACGCCGACGAGCCGGGCAACCGAGGCCTCCTCCTCTGGGAGGAAGAGGCCCTGGCCAGCCGCATCCGGCTGGCCCTGGACTCGGGCTTTCAGGTGGCGGTCCATGCCATCGGTGACGCTGCGGCGGCACAGACGCTTCAGGCCTACGAACGCGCCCTGCCGCCCTCGGCTCCCCACCCGGGCGTGTCGCGCCTGCGCCTGATTCACTGCCAGGTCATGGACCCTCACCTCTGGTCGGAGATGCTCCGCCTGGGCGCCGTGGCCGAGGTGCAGCCCCGCTTCCTCGCCTCCGACTACCCCATGATCACACCGCGGCTGGGCCCCGCGCGGGCCTCGGTGTCCTACGCCTGGCACAGCATGGCCAGCCTGGGGGTGCCCCTGGCCTTCGGCTCCGACTGCCCTGTGGAACCGCTCAACCCGCTGCACGCCATCTATGCAGCGGTGACCCGCCAGACCATGGACGGGGAACCCCCTGGGGGTTGGCTCCCGGAGGAGCGCCTCGCCGTCGCCGAGGCCCTGGCCATGCACACCCGCGGCGGCGCCTACGCAGTGGGCGAGGAGCGGGACAAGGGGCAGCTCTCGCCGGGTTACCTGGCGGATATGGTCCTGCTGGAGCAAGACCCATTGACCGCAGATCCCGCCTCACTGAAGGACATCGCTGTGGACATGACCATTACGGGCGGACGGGTGGTGTATGAGCGGTGATCTCGCCATTCTTGGGGAACCGCTTGAACCCGACCCGGTTCCCGGGTATAATTATGGCCGGTACACCCGTACGGGGTATGGTACTTTTCCTTGGGAGGTGTCCTGATGGCTGTTGTGGTCTACACCACACCGACCTGACCCCACTGCCTGAGTGCAAAGCGCTTTCTGAAGGAGCGCCAGGTGCCCTTCCGCGACGTCGATGTCTCGCGGAACGAGGCCGCGGCCAAGGAGCTGGTCCGCAAGTCCGGCCAGATGGGCGTGCCCGTCATTGACGTGAACGGCACCATCATCGTGGGCTTTGACCGCTCCCGCCTCGTCCGGGCCCTGGGCATCCGAGGCTGACCCAGCGCTTCCGCACCGCGGCGCCCGTGGGGGCGTCGTCCATGTCCAGCCCATGAGGCCTGGTCCCGTTCTGTTTGCCAAGGAGGTCATGAAGCATGAAGCTCAAGCCTGTTGACGACCGCGTTCTGGTTCGCCCCACCAAGGGCGAGGAGAAGACCCAGACCGGCATCATCCTGCCCGACACGGCCAAGGAGAAGCCGCAGGAGGGCGAGGTGATCGCCGTCGGCACCGATGAGGAGATCCAGAAGGTCTTCAAGGTCGGGGATCGGGTCCTGTACAGCAAGTACGGCGGCACCGAGATCAAGCTGGAGGGCCAGGAGTACCTGATCCTGAGCCGTTCAGACGTGCTGGCCATCGTCGAGGCCTGACCGACCCGGGGGCGGCGGTGGACAACGCGGCCGGCTCCGGCGGAGAACGCACGCACAACAAGAAGGAGGCAGGACGACCTGCCTCCTTTGGTTTGTCCCGCCTGGGCGAATCGCCGTTGCTAGTCGCCGCTGGATGGAACGTGCTCTACAGGACCCCGAGCGCCCGCAGCGCCGCCACCGCGCCGGCCTCTTCCTCTGCGGCAGCCGGCCGGGCCGGCCGGCGGGGACCACCCATGGTCAGCCCCCGGACCTCCAGGATGCGCTTGTACAGCATGACGCCGGCGGGTCCCTTGATGGCGTCGCGCACCTTGGTGGTCAGGAACTGGAGGCGCCGGGCTTCGGCCAGGTCGCCGGCCCGGTAGGCCTCGTACATGGCCACCATGATCTCCGGGAAGACGTTGGCCACCCCGGCCACGCCGCCGGCGGCCCCGATGCTGAGCGCAGGGACCACCAGGCTGTCGGTGCCGACGAAGACCCGGTGCTGCGGGGACAGCGCGGCGATGAACTCCTCCGTGCGGTTCAGGTCCTTGCTGGAGTCCTTGACACCGGCGATGTTGGCGTGGGCGGCGGCGAGGCGGGCGGCCAGGGCAGGCTTGACCTCGTTCCGCGTGTTGCCGGGGATGTTGTAGAGATAGACCGGAAAGCCCGGCACGGCAGCCGCGGCCGCAGAGAAGTGCTGGAACAGAGCGGCGTCGTCCCAGGCGAAGTACCAGGGCGTGATCACGGCAACGCCGTCGGCCCCCGCTTCCCGGGCGTGCTGCGTCAGTTCCACCGTCTCCTCCGTCGTCAGCGAACCGGTCTGCACCAGGACGGGGACCCGCCCGGCCGCCTGCGCCACCGCCGCCTCCGCCACTTGCCTGCGCTCGGCCGGCGTCAGCATGGGGCCCTCGCCGTTGGTGCCGCAGACGAACAGGCCGTGGACGCCCTTCTGGATCAGCCATTCCACCAATCGACGGAAAGCCTCGATATCGACGGATTTGCCGTCCGCGGTGAACGGGGTCAGGACGGCGGGCAGGATTCCGTGCAGGTCTCTGGACACGACATTTGCCTCCTTGCTCGGGCGGGTCAGTTGAGTCGGGTTGATGGGACCTTCACACGCTGCAGAGCGGCCTCTACAGTCTCCTCTTGAATAACAGGGTGCATGGTGTCCATGGCAGTCTGCACCTCGCGCAGGCCGGATCCGCTGAGGATAGCAACTACCGACGCCTCCGGGGCCAGCTCCTGGCGGGTCGTCAGTTTGCCGATCGCCGCCAGGGTCACGGCCGAGGATGGCTCGGCGAAGAGCCCGTCCGTCCGCGCCAGTTCCACCTGGGCCTTGACGGCCTCGTCGTCCGTGACAGTCACGACCATGCCGCCCGACTGGCGCAAGGCGTTTAGGGCCTCCACAGAGTCCGGCGGAAACGCGTGCTTGAGGTTTCGCGTGATGACGGAAACCCCTGCGTCGAGACCGAGAGCGAGAATCTGCTCCTCCGTGGTCAGGCCCTGCTTCAGGGCCAGTTCCAGCGCGTTGAAATGGACATTTTGGACGCCTATCATGCGGGGGACCCGGGAGATTCGCCCCATCTCCAGGAGGTCCTGGAACCCGCGCCAGATGGCTGACAAGGTGCCGCCACCTCCTACCGGAACCACTACGGCGTCAGGCGCGTCTCCCATCTGTTCAGTTAATTCGTAGGCGATGGTCTTGGGCCCTTCCGCCTGGTACGGATTCGCCTTGCGGTAGGTGGTGAGCTCCTCCCAGCCATGCCGGCGGGCTTCCCCAATGATTTCCATCAGGTCCTCAAAGGTGCCGTCCACCTCCACCACTTCGGCTCCGAGGGCGGCCATCACAACCAAACGTTCACGCGTGGTGGGACGGGGTACAAGTACCAGGCACCTCATTCCGGCACGCGCTGCATACGCGGATGCAGCCATGCCGGCACTGCCGGTCGAGGCGATAATGACCCGGGTCTTACCGGCCTCTCTTGCCGCGCTGACAGCCACGGAAAGGGCACGGTCCTTCATGGATCCGGTCGGATTCCGGCCCTCGTCCTTAAGCCACAGGCGGCACCCCAGACTGAGACGGCTCGAGACCAGGGGCGTCAGCCCCTCGCCCAGGCTAACCTCGTTCTCCCTGGACTGGATCGGCAAGAGGCTGCGGAAGCGCCATATAGACTGTTCTGATGGGTCAAAGCGAGCGCTCCTGTAGTCATAGGTAAACACAGGCGCTTTCCTCCCCGAAGTGTCAGCGACAGGCGTCCTGATGCCTTTCTAGCATGGCTAGAGCATCTTCCCAACTGGGATACCCCTCGTGGTCACCGTGAACCCCGGTGGCGCTGGCGCCCACCAGATTGCCCAGGCGCAAACATTGACGCAGCTCCCACTTCCGTAGCCACCCTGCAAGGAAGCCGGCGTCGAATCCGTCCCCTGCGCCGATGGGGTCCACCACTCTCTCGACGGGGTAGGGTCCCTCTTCGACACGTTCCTCGGCCGTCCTCGCCACGGCGCCCTCGGCTCCCCTCTTGACGACGACAAGGCGCGGGCCAAGGTCCAGGACGGCCTCCTCCAGCCGTTCCAGCGGCGAAATCTCGTCCTGGAGGATGGCCCGCAACTCACCCTCGCCGGCCAGAACCAGGTCGCTATCTTCCAGGAGCGGCCGGAAGACTGCGGGTACGTTGTCGGGCGCGATCAACTTGTAACGGATGTTGGGGTCCAGGACGACGGTGACGCCGGCCTGATGGGCCGCGTCCATGGCCTTACGGGTGGCCTGACGGCAGCTCTCGCTTAAGAGCGGCGTAATACCAGTGACGTGAAGCGCCTGTGCGGACGCAATGTAACCCGGGTCAATATCGTCGGGACCCAGTTCACTGGCGGCCGATCCGGCCCGGTAGTAGGAAACACGCGGCTCGCCCAGGGCTGAGTACTCCTTGAAGTAGACCCCCGTAGGCCGGTTCGAGAAGAGGACGTGGCGCGTGTCCACGCCCTCGCCCCGCAGAACTCGCACGATTTCCTCGCCAAACTCGTCCCGGCCCACGCGACTGATCCAGCCGGCCTCCAGCCCCAGGCGGGACGCCCCGATGGCCAGGTTGAACTCCGCGCCCGCCACGTGTTTTTCAAACTGCCTGACGTGCCGCAGGGGCCCAGGGGCTGTCGGCACGAAAACGGCCATGGCCTCACCGAAGGTGATGACATCCACCATGGCTCACCTCCCTTGACGTCGGACGCTGCTACTTCGCCTTGACGGCCACGATGAGTTCGACCTCGACCGGGGCCCCGGAGGGAAGCTCCGCAACACCGACGGCGGCGCGGGCATGTTTGCCGGCATCGCCGAAAATCTGCTCCAGGAGCAGAGAGGCGCCGTTAATGACCTGGGGCTGCGCCCCGAATCCCTCGGCCGAAGCCACATATCCGTTCAGCTTGACAATCCGCTCCACCGCGTCCAGAGAGCCGGTGACCGAGCGCACCTCGGCCAGGCAGTTGAGCAGGGCCATTCGGGCTCCCTCCTGTCCCTGTTCAACGGAAATCTCGGCTCCCAGCTTCCCCTTCATGGTCAGCTGACCCGCGGCGGTGGGGGTCTGGCCCGAGGCAAAGATGAGGTTCCCCACCTGCACGGCGGGGACATAATTGGCCACCGGCTTGGGCGTTTGGGGAATGGACAGGCCCAGTTCCGTCAACTTCGCTTCGTAAGACATCAGCCATCTCTCCTTTGTGAAAGTCGGGACATAGATCGGTAGGTGGCTACTCCACCCTGCCCCGCCCCAGAACGGGCCAAGTTGCTTCCACGCGGTCGCCATCCACCAGATAGACGTGGTTGGCCAGATTCGCCACCGGACAGGCGTGGCCCGGAATGATCGTGATGCGGTCGCCGATGTGCGGCGTCTCGGAGGATTGGTCGAAGGTGATGACGCCGTGCTCCTCAGACAGGCGGGCCAGCAGGCCCTGAGGGTACTCCACGACGTGGCCGTAGCCCCTGACCGCGGAAAGGTTTCCGCCGCGATCGGAGCCCAGCACCTTGCTCCCCGCGTCCACCACCGCCCGGTATGGGTCGGGGCGGCTGATGACGGTGGCCGTCACGCGCAGGGCGCAGTCGTCCCAGGTGGCCACTCCCAGCCCCACCTGCATGGCGTCGTAGAAGACGTAGTTCCCGGGCCGCACCTCAGTCACCCCTGACACGGAGGAGGCTGCGCGAGCCGTGGGGGTCGAACCCACGCTGACGCGCTCCAGATGGATGCCCTGGGAGGCCAGCATGCCGGCCGTCTCCACCATGACCTGCCCCTCCGACAGGCCAATGCCGTCCCGCTGCTCAAAGGTAGTGGCCGAGTAGGCGTGCCCGCCGTGCGTGAAGATGCCCTCCAGAACCAGTCCGGGCAAGCCCTTGATGTACCGGGCCAGCTCGAGCACGGGGGCACCGGGCAGGACGCCGCAGCGGTTGAGGCCGCTGTTGACCTCGATGAGGACGCGCAACTCGACGCCTTCCTCCACGGCCACACGGCTGAGCGCATCTGCACCCTCCCTGGAATCCACGCCCACGGACATCCGCACCCGCCGGGCCAGCGCGGCCAGGCGACGCGCCTTGGACGGGACCACGATTTCATTGGCAATGAAGATATCGGTCAGGCCGGAAGCCGCCATGACCTCCGCCTCAGAGACCTTGGCCACAGTGATGCCGCCGGCCCCTGCCTCTGCCTGCCAGTGGGCGATGCCGGGCAGCTTGTGCGTCTTCGTATGGGGGCGAAGGGATACGCCCGCCGCGCGGGCCATGTCCGCCATGCGCTGAATGTTGCGCTGGAGCCGGGGCAAATCCACCAGCACGGCGGGCGTCTCCACGTCCAGGAGTTTCATTGTCATCCTCCTACTTCTCCAGCACACGCCGCAGGAACTGCTTGGTCCGGGGGTTCTGCGGGTTGGAGAAGATGTCGTCCGGGGCGCCCTCTTCCATAATGACGCCCTCGTCCATAAACACCACCCGATCCGCAGCCTCGCGGGCAAAGCCCATTTCGTGGGTGACGACCACCATGGTCATCCCGTCGGAGGCGAGCTGCCGCATGACAGCCAGCACCTCGCCCACCAGTTCCGGGTCGAGGGCCGAGGTGGCCTCGTCGAACAGCATGATCTTGGGGTCCATGGCCAGGGCACGGGCGATGGCCACGCGCTGCTGCTGGCCGCCGGAGAGTTGGCCCGGATAGGCCTCTGCCTTCTGCTCCAGGCCTACTTTGGTGAGAAGCGCCCGCCCTTTCTCGTCGGCCTCCTCCCTGGACTTCTTCAACACCAGGGTGGGGGCCAGCACCACGTTCTGAAGGGCGTTCAGGTGGGGAAACAGGTTGAACTGCTGAAACACCATGCCCACCTTGGACCGGACCTGACGCAAATCCTTGTGCTGGTGCACAGGGGTGCCGTCCACCCAGATCTCGCCCTTCTCGATGGGTTCCAGGTAGTTGATGGTGCGGAGCAGGGTGCTTTTGCCGGAGCCGCTGGGCCCGATGATGACGACGACCTCACCGGGGCGTACATGCAGGTCCACGCCCTTCAACACGTGGAGGCTGCCGAAGTGTTTCTGTACCTGCTTCATCTCGATCATCGAGCGGGGACCCTCCTTTCCAGGCGAGTGACGAGCAGCGACAGCGGATAACAGATCACGAAATAGATCAGGGCTACGGCCGTAAACACCTCAAGGGGCCTAGCCGTGCGGTCGATGATGCTCTGGCTTTCACGAATCAGTTCGCGATAACCGATGATGGTGGCAAGTGAGGTGTCCTTGATCAGGCCGATATAGAACCCGATGAGCGGCGGCAGGGCCACGGTCAGTGTTTGGGGCAGAACCACGTAGCGCATCGCTTCGTATGGCGACAGCCCAAGGGAGTAGGCCGCCTCCTTCTGACCCTTGGGAACGGCTTCAATGCCGGCCCGGATGATTTCTGCGATGTAGGCACCGGAGTAGAGCGTCAGGGCCCAGACCGCTGCAGCCAGCTTGGAGACGTCGAAACCGAGGTACGGCAGGCCGAAGAAGACGAAGAACAACTGCATCAGGAGCGGTGAACCGCGGAAGATCTCAATGTACACCCGGGCTATTTGCGACAGAACCGGCACCCTGGCGGTCCGGATGAGGGCAACGAGGAGGCCGAGAGTGGTGCCAAGCCCGATCGCCAGGGCGGACAGCTCCAGCGTAACCAGAGCGCCTCCCAGCAGCACGGAGCGGCTTTCCCAAACAACATGCCAGTTCATAAGCACCTACCTCGCCGTGGCCCTGGGGAAGAGGAGCCGTCCCAGGAGGTTGAGGAGTCCCGACGCCGTAAGCGTGAGCCCTGCGTACACCAGCGTCACGAAGGTGAAGACCTCCACCGTGCGATAGGTGCGGGAATTGACGACCAGGGCATTGCCCGTCAGGTCAGGCACGGCGATGGCGGACAGGAGCGACGAGCCCAGGAGAACCATGATGAACTGATTGACCACGGGCGGGTAGATATTGCGCAGCGCCTGAGGAAACACCACGCGTCCGAAGATCTGGGCGGGGGTCAGACCCAACGCTATAGCCGCCTCAATCTGGCCGCGGGAGATGGACTGAATCCCGGCGCGAATGATCTCCGTAAGATAGGCGCCGCTGTTGACGGATAGGGCGATAATCCCGGCGGTAACGGCATCGAACCGTATGCCCACAGAAGGCAGGCCGAAGAAGATAACAAAGATCTGAAGCAGAACGGGCGTATTCCGAATGACCTCCACGTAGACCGTGGCGACGAAGCGCAGAGGCCAAAAGTGGGAGCGGCGGGCGAGCGCGCCCACCAGCCCGAGCGCGAAGGCGAAGACAAAGGACAGTGTGGCGACCTGGAGCGTCACAACCAGCCCCTGCATGAGCAGGTCCAGGTTGCGTATGGGTGCGCCCCAATCGAACAAGACCGGTCCCTCCCCTGTGTCTGGCCGGCGAGACCAGTTGGTGAAAGAGGCCCCCGGCTGCGGGAGTCGGGGGCCCCAATCCTCACAACTCAACCTTCCGGGCTAGAATTGCGGCTGCAGCGGGAAGCTCGGCTCCTTGCCGAACCACTTCATGTAGAGCTGCTTGTTCGTGCCCGAGGCGTTGGCATTGAAGATGAAAAGGTTGAGCCAGGTGAGCCAGTCGACATCGCCCTGGCGCAGGCCGAAGCCGTTGTACTCAAGCGGCACCAGGGAGTCGTGGGTCACTTCCATGGTGGGATCCAGCTTGGCCTGGTAGGCCAGATAGTTGGAGTCCTCGATGGTGGCGTCGGCCTGACCCTGCTTGACCGCCAAAAGAGCGGCGGCGGCGGTATCGTAGCGCTGGATCTTGGCCTTGGGGTTGGCGGCGGTAATCAGGGTGTCGGCGGTGGAGCTCTTGTTGACCGCAACGGTCTTGTCCGTCAGGTCAGCAATGCCCTTGATGCCGCTGTCCTTGCGGACCAAGAGCACCTGGCCGGCCACCACGTAGGGATCCGTGAAGGCGATGGCCTTGGCCCGTTCCGCAGTGCGGGTGAAGTTGCCGATGACCAGGTCGACCTTGCCGGTCTGCAGGTTGGGGATACGGTCGGCCGCCGTGGTGTCGATGATCTCGAGCTTGACGCCGAGAGCGTTGGCCACTTCCTTGGCCATGTCGACATCATAGCCTTCCGGCTCACCGTTGGCGTTGCGGCTGCCGAAGGGCGGGAAACTGAGGATTACTCCGACCCGAAGAGTGCCGCGCTTGACGACTTCCTGCAGAGTGGACGTCTGCTGGGTGGCGGCGCCGGGCGTCGCCTTGGGCGCGCAACCGGCAAGGAGCCCGAGGACCATGATGCTGAGGAGCGCAAGAGCCACAACCCGTCTGTGCTGACGCTTCATCATCCTACCTCCCTCAATTTCAAGCCAACGATCTCACACTCATTCCCCTGGTAACCGGAAGCCACCCCCCTCTCCCCTGGCCTGTCGCGAACGCCGGGCTGGCTCTAAACGGGAACAGAAGGGTTCTCTCGACGGTACCCCAGGCGTTCAGACACACCCTCGGCCGTGCGCTTTACCAGGCGCCCCAGCTCCTCGACACGGTCCAGAGTGACACGGCTGGTCGGGCCGGATACGCTCATGGCGGCGACAACGCGCCCCGCATGGTCAAACACGGGCGCCCCGACACAGCGGACTTCCGGCTCGTTTTCCACGTTATCAATGGAGTAGCCTCGGACCCGAATGCGCTCCAGGTCCTGGCGCAGGGCCTCCGGTGTTGTCAGCGTGTTGGTCGTGCGAGGCGCGAGACCCCTGGCCACTACCTCATCAAAAGCCGCCTCCGGCAGGTGGGCCAAAAAGGCCTTGCCCACAGCGGTGCAGTAGGCGGGCATGCGCACGCCCACCCGCGAAAACATGCGAATGGTGTTGGGGCTCTCCACTTTATCGACGTATACGACCTCGCCGTGATCCCAGACCACCAGATGAACGGTCTCACGGCTGGCCTCCATCAGTGCCTGCAACAGGGGAGCCGCCACGCTCCGAAGCTGGAGGCTTGCAAGGCAAGCCTGGGCCCAGTGCAGAGTCCGGAGCCCCAGGCGATAACGTTCGGTCTCAGGGTCCTGGTCGACCAGGCCATAGTCCCGAAGCGGGGAGAGGAGTCGCAAGAGGGTGCTCTTGTTCATATCCAGGCCCCGGGCGAGATCCGCGAGGGTCAGCCCACGGCCTTCGGCGTGGTCGCTGAGGTAGTCCAGGATGCTCAGAGCGCGGCGCACTGAGGATGAGTTGTTGCGAGCCTCCTGCCCTTCCATGAAGACCTCCTGCAAAATACTATTACGTCGTTTTAATGTATCGTTTTGCATTGCAAGTTATGGTTTTGCAGATAAGGGTATTCGTTCTTATGGACAAAAAGTCCTTCCAAAGCTTCAAACCTTTTGAGATTGCGCCGGAGGGAACGTATTTCGCGGCAGCCCAACAAGAAGGGCCGGGGGCGTGAAGCCCCCGGCCCTGAACCGTAGCGTCTTAGCGAGGCTTATCGATTACGGCCGGGCGTGAATCAGCTTGACCAGATCGCCCTTGACGTTCTCCACCCGCTCCATGTGGAGGCCGGCCAGCCGGACGTTCTCCACCGTGCGGCGATTGATGTGGGTGCCGGTGACGGCGGCGGCGAAAGGGTCCAACAGGTCCATCAGTGGGCCGATGACGGGCCGGTCCAGGCGGACGTGCTCCAGGAGAAGGATCTGCCCGTTCGGCTTGCAGACGCGGCGGGCCTCTCGGAGGCCGAGGACCGGGTCGGGCACTGTGCAGAAGACGCAGGTAGCCAGGACCGTGTCGAAGGTGGCATCGTCAAAGGTCAGCTGCTGCGCGTCCATCTCCAGCAGCGTCATGGGGACGCGGCAGGGCTTCTGCCTTGCCCGCCACAGCATGGCCGGGCTGAAGTCGATGCCGACCAGTTCCGCCGTGACCGCGGGGTCATAGAGCGGCAGGTTCTTGCCGGTGCCCACGCCCAGCTCCAACACCCTGCCCCTGGCCTGGCCGATCACCCGCAGGCGCCAGTCCTCCTTGATCATGCGGTCCATGCTGTCGTAGATGACGGCGTTCCGGTTGTACTTGCGCCGGACGGAGTCGGTGTGGCTCTGGTCGACGGCCATGGCGGAAAACCACCTCGATTCATCCTAGATACAGCGAAGCCGGCGGGAATTCCTTCCCGCCGGCCCTACTCACGTCTGTGGAGCGGCGTTCAAGCCCATCAGTGTACCGGATGCTCGGCTCGGGCCTCGTCCCCGTCCTCTCCTCCCCCTGTGGTCCGGGCACCCAGGGCAGGTTGGTCGGAGGACACGCCTTGCGCCGGCACGGGCCGGTAGGCCAGCTCCACACCAGCGATGGCCGCCGTCTGCGGGTCCAGGGCCACCAGGTCGGAGGGTCGGAGTTGGCTCAAGGCGGTCTTGCCCATGGCCTGGGCCGCCAGAGCCATCTCCCGGGTGCAGGCGTTGATGAAGTTGGCCACCCGTGTGGCCGCCCGGTCCACATCGAGACGGTCCTTGAGGCGTGCCTGGTGCAGGGCCAACTGTGTGGGCGGCTCGAATGGCATCAGCTTGCCGGCCTCCGTGCCGATCATGGCCATGACGGCGGCGGTTCCCACGTAAACGGCGTCGGCTCCTAGGGCCATGGCTTTCAGGAACTGCCCGGGGGTGCGCAGCCCGCCGGCGGCGATGACGGAAACCCGGTCCCGCTTGCCCGCCTTCTCCAGGTAGCGCACGGTGCGGACCAGGGCGTGCATTGTGGGAAGTCCGGTGTCGTCCTCCAGAGTGGGGGAGGCGCCGTGAGTACCGCCCTCCGCCCCGTCGACCACGATAAAATCCACGCCGGCCTCCAGGGCCACTTCGAGTTCGCGCTCCTGGTGGTGGGTGGCGCCAAACTTGAGACCAACAGGAACCTCGTACTCGCGTTTCAGCTCCCGCACCAGCCGACGGAAGTCCTCCAGCGACTCAACCCCGTCCAGCCGGGCGCGGATGACCGCGTCCTCGCCGGGCTTGAGCCCGAAGACCTGGCGCATCTCGCCATCCATCTTCTCTGCCCTGGTGGTCTGCGGCGTCGACGCCTGCGCCCCCTGGCCGATCTGGATTTCGATGGCGTCGGCATGGGTGAGGATGGAGCGTCGGTTCTGGGGACTGTTGGGCCAGGCCCCGCGGTGGTACTGAATGATCAGACGCTCGGCCGCCTGCCGCTCCTCGGGTAGGTAGGCCTCGCCCGTGTTGGTGGCGGTGCCTGCATAGCTGGCGCCTTTGGCCAGGGCCACCTTGGCCTGGCTGGAGAGAGCGCCGCCGAAGGACATGCCCGCAATCATGACGGGTGTGTCCAGCCGGAGCGGCTTGCCGGCCGCCGGTCCAATGACCACCGAGGTCTCCACCTGGGAGGTCTCCCGGGTGGGCATCTCGTGCAGGTAGACAGGGTTGAGGAGCAGCTGCTCCCAGGGTGAAAACACCCGCTGCGCGCCCCAGGGACGTGTGGGCGGCTTTCCTCCCTGCTCCGCGCGCATGGTGAGTTCGATCAGTTCCACCATGCCGACCTTCTTGAGCGTGGGGGCGAACTCGGCCAGATTCTCCGTGTAGGGATCACGGCCGAGATGGCGTACCAGTCGGTGCATCATGCGGCGTGTGACCGCGGGACCCAGCAGCATCGCCCCCAGCCCGGAAACCAGCACGACGGCGGCGCCGCCGGCCAGCCCGGCCAGGAGAGCCGTACCCAGGGCGGTCATGCCGTACGGCGCTGCAGACGAGGCCCGCAATCTGGCAGACACACCTCCACCCCCTTTTGACCGGCAGCGGGGCCCCGGAACAGGATACGTTCTATAATCATACGCCCCGACGCCGCCTCAGGATGACGGGGTGCGTCAGACATTCCGTGACGGCCAGGATCAGCCCCAGCGAAGACCCCACCCAGACGACGAGGGGGCAGACCACAACCTTGGAGAGCGGGGCAGACATCCAGAAATCCTCCCTTCTTGGATCGCAGTCACAAGTTGCCACAACCGCCGCCAAGGTATACTAGCAGGGGCGGGACTTTCGCCCCGGTCG
>CALMNP010000232.1 GCA_937868875.1 uncultured Bacillota bacterium
CCAGGCGTCAAAGGGCGAGATGACTCCGCCCACGTTCTTCAGGGTGGTCATTCGGACCTCATCGATGAACGCCTTGGGGCCCACGGCCACGCCGGCGACGACGTCGCCGTGGCCACCGATATACTTGGTGGCGCTGTGGACGACCACATGGGCTCCCAGCTCCAGGGGCCGCTGCAGGTAGGGCGACATGAAGGTATTGTCGACCACGAAGGTGACGCCGCGGCGGCCGCAGACCTCGGCCAGGGCACGGATGTCGCCCAGCTTCATGGACGGGTTGGCCGGGGTTTCGATGAGGAAGACCTTGGTATTGGGTTGGATGGCCGCCTCCACCTGCCGGGGATGGCTGAAGTCCACGGCGGTGCTGGTTACGCCGAAGCGATCCAGCACCTCGGTGATGAAGGCGTAGGTGCAGCCGTAGATGGAGTCGCCGAAGAGCACGTGGTCGCCGGCCTTCACCAGAGCCATCACCACGGCGGAAATTGCCGCCATGCCGGAGCCGAAGGCCAGGCCGGCCTCGCCACCCTCCAGGGACGCAACCTTTTCCTCCAGGGCCGCCTGCGTCGGGTTGCCGAGGCGCGTGTAAACGTAACCGGCTTCTTCACCTGCGAAGCGGGCCGCGCCCTGCTCGGCGCTTTTAAACACGAACGTCGACGTCTGGTAGATGGGCGTCGTCAGGGCGCCGGTGAGCGGGTCCGGTTGCTGGCCGGCGTGCACGCACCGGGTCGCCATCCCCTGCATTCGATCGTCAGCAGCGGTCATGGGCATCAAGCACCTCCAGGCGGTTAGGGTTCCACCCAGTTGAGTGTAGCAAGCGCCGTGCCATGAAAAAAGCCCGCCGTTGCGAGCTTTTTGTGTCCTGGTTATGTCGTGTGTGGTCGGAAAACTTGCCACGCGGAAAGAGTGCGTTCCACCCGGTGCACTACTCCCGCACCAGGTGGCCGAGCCCCAGCCGGCGCAGCTTGTTGAGCACGGTGGTGTGCGACACGCCCAGCTCGGCGGCGGCCTTCCGGGCGCTGCCGGTGCGGGCCAGAGCTTCCGTCAGCACCTCGCGTTCCACGTCGTCCAGCCGGTTCTTCAGAGGATGGGGGTTCCGGGCCGGGGCGCCGGCGGAAGCAGGCGCGGCGCCGCCGGGGGAAGCACCTGCAGAAGTGGTTCCGGAAGTGCCTGCGGCACTTCCCTCCAGCATCAGGTGCTCCGGCCCGATCTCCGCCCCGGGGGCGAGGACCAGGGCGCGCTCGACGACGTTCTCCAGCTCCCGCACGTTGCCCGGCCAGGGGTACTCGTGCAGGCGCTGCAGGGCCTCGCCGGTGAGGACCGGACGGGACCGTTTGAAACGCTCGGACCACTTGGCCACCAGGTGATCGGCGAGGACGTCGATGTCTCCCGGCCTCTCCCGCAGAGGAGGGATGACGATGGGAATGACGTTGAGCCGGTAGTAGAGGTCGTCGCGGAACTGCCGCTCCGCCACCAGGACCTTCAGGTTGCGGTTGGTGGCGGCGATGACGCGGACGTTCACGGGAATCTCCTCGTGCCCGCCGACGCGCCGGACACGGCCGTCCTGCAGCACCCGCAGCAACTTGGCCTGGAGGTGGGCGGGAAGCTCCGCCACCTCGTCCAGAAAGACGGTCCCGCCGCCGGCGAACTCAAACATCCCCTGCTTGCCGCCGCGCTTGGCGCCGGTGAAGCTGCCCTCCTCGTAGCCGAACAGCTCGCTCTCCAGAAGGGCCTCCGGCAAGGCGGCGCAATTGATGGGCACGAAAGGACCGCGTCCCCGAGTGCTCTCGCCGTGGATGGCGCGGGCGAAGATCTCCTTGCCGGTGCCGCTCTCGCCCTGCAGCAGGACGGTGGCGTCAACGCGGCTGGCGGCGCGCGCCACGCGCACCGCCTCCCCCATGCGCTCGCTGGCGTAGGTGATGTCGCCGAAGCCCAGCTTGGGTTGGCGGGTCAGGGCGTGGACCAGTTCCCGCACCTCTTCGATGGACTTGAGGGCCAGCACCAGGGCCCCCCGGTCCCGCGCCGGGCTGTCCGTCCCCAGGGCCCGTCCCGAGGCGATGTAGTGCAGGGACCCCCGGGGAGTCTGGACGCGGACCTCCTCGTTGTCAAAGACCGCAGGGCCTTTCAGTAGCCGGTCCGTTCCCAGGACGACGGCCGCCTCGTTGCCCACCGCCTCTGCCGCAGCGACGCGGAGGATACGCTCAGCCGCCGGGTTGAGTCCAGCCACCAGGCCGCCGCGCCGCACCACCAGCACGCCGTCGCTGACGGACTCCAGTACCGCCGCGACCTCCCGCTCCCGCTCCTCCTGTGGCAACAGGGGAACGGGATCGACGGCCTTCACGCCCGCCAGTCGCAGCAGCCGCCGTCGAACGTCCCGGTGCAGGTCACCCGGCAGCCGGAGATAGGCCAGGCCGGGAAGAACCTCCATGGCTTCAATGTCTAGAGCGGCGCCGGACACCACGCTGAGGATGTCCAAGACCATGCCGATGCGGTTTTCCGTGGCAATGCGCCAACGAGTGGACATGAGGTGCGCCTCCTTCGACACCTCCATCATATCAGGTGAGGCTGTTCCGGTTCCAGGAAATACCCCGAGTGGGCCCGGTTCGGCCCCTGGGGCAGGGGGCAGGAAACGGGCTGCAACGTATTATGTACTCGGGGTCTCCCCGGAAAGGAGGGTTTGCTTTGAGGAAGTCTTCGATCTCAACTCACCCCAGGCGCCGCGTGCAGGCAACGGTCATTTCTGAGACGCCCTTCACGGCGCCGGATACACAGATCAACCCGCTGGCGATCATTGCCTTTCTCAGCCTGTTCGGAGGCTGCCCCACCGGCATTACGGGGCTGCCCAGCACGGGCCTCGGCGTTAACCTGGGTCTCGGAACAGGCCTCGGCTTTGGACCCACCCTGGGTCTCGGGGCGCTGTCGGGTGGGGTGCCCGCCCTGTGCAGCGGCGCCTCAGTAGGCGCCTTTGGCGCCTTGCCCGGCATCTCCCCCTTCGGCGCCTCGCTCGTCCTCTGACCGGGCCAACCGGCTTCCCACACGTCGTCAG
>CALMNP010000233.1 GCA_937868875.1 uncultured Bacillota bacterium
ATTGCCGGCCATCAAAAGGGAAGCAACAACCACCATGGCGATCAGCACGGCCACACCCTGCCGCCGGTCCCCCACGAAGGCGCCAAAGGCGATGGGAAGTGCGAAGGGGATGAGCAGTAGGGCGACCATCTCTATCCAGTTGGTGAGAGGGTTCGGGTTTTCGAAAGAATGGGCGGAGTTGGCGTTGAAGAAGCCGCCGCCGTTGGTACCGAGCTCCTTGATTGCCTCCTGCGAGGCGACCGGGCCCCTGGCGATGGTCTGTATGGGAGCCTGCTGGGCACCACGGTCCACGATACTCGCCGTGGCTGGGCCCTGCAACGTCTGCACGGCGCCCTGGGAGACGAGCACCAGGGACATGACCACCGAGAGCGGCAGGAGCACGTAGACCACGGTTCGGGTGAGGTCGACCCAAAAGTTGCCGATAGTCTTCGACTGACGGCGGGTGAAGCTGCGCACCAGGGCAATGGCCACGGCGATGCCGGCGGCGGCCGACAGGAAGTTCTGCACCGCCAGGCCGGCCATCTGGGTGAAGTAGCTCATGGTCTGTTCACCTGCGTAATTCTGCCAGTTCGTGTTGGTCACGAAGGAGACGGCGGTATTGAAGGCGAGGTAGGGCGACACCGGGGCGAGTCCCGCCGGATTCCACGGCAGGAGGGCCTGTAGACGTTGCAGGGCGTAGAGCAGGAACACACCGATGACGGAAAAGAGCAGCAACGCCTTGGTGTACGACTGCCAGCCTTGCTCGGCCGCCTCGTCGATGCCGCTGAGCCTGTAGATCAGACGTTCCAGCGGGCGTAGAACCGGATGCAGCCAGGTGCGCTCGCCCTTATAGACCCGGGCCATATACAGGCCCAGGGGCCATGCCAGAAAAATGGTGACGGTCAACAGGAGGATGGGACGCAGAATCGTTAGCGCAATCATTCGAGCACCTCCGGACGCAGCAAGGCCACGAACAGGTAGACCAAAAGAGCCAGCGTCAGAAGTCCGGCAACCCAGTACAACATCATGATGCCCTCCCGCTCAATCGATTGCACAACGTGACGAAACCCAGGCAAGACAAGAAGAACACGGCAACAAGACCGAGCAAGGCAATATCCGCCATGGTGATCCCCCTCACCAATCATCAGGGTAAACACACCCGTTCTGCTTCCCGCGCCTATTATGCCTCCATCGGCCTCAATTGGGCGTCAAGGAGTGGACCGAAACCATCAAGAAAGCATCAAATCCCCATGACTGTTGGAATAGCTCTGGTCCAAAACGGGACGAAGAGTTGTGCGTTCGTGGGCCATGCCCGAACACCGACAACGAACAGGGATCAACAGAAAGGGCGGCCCTGCCTAAACAGGGCCGCCCTTCTTACGCAATGGTGACAGGGGCCGGTTACTCGGGAAGGCTCACTCCGGCACGATCTCCCGCCATTGATCCAGCCTGAGTCGGTCGTGATGCCTTCAGCGGTTAACTCGAGGTAACAGCGCAGGCCGGAAGTCACAGTACTGCGGCCACGCCTAAGAGTGCAAGCCCCTCAGCCCTGAAGCTCAGGCCATCCGCTTCTCTCACGGGAGCGGCCAGGAGCAACACCCCTGTGCCCGCGAAACCACTGAGCGCCAGAGTGATCAGCCCCTTGCGGGCTCGGTAGCGGCGTGATGGCATGGCGTTCACGCTAGGATGTGGTCGGCAGGACTAGGTCCGTCTCCGGCGGCGGGTAGCCGAGACGCCGGCCAAGGCTGACAACCTGCCCCTTATGATGGAATTCATGGGTGACCGTGTGTGTGAACAGCCAGCGAGGCGTCACCACGAGCGGTTCGGGCGCCCAACGCACCCGTCCGGACACCGGCTCGTCCAGGGCTTTCTCGAACCGAGCGAGGAATCTGTCCATGTGTTCGTCCACCTGGGCGAAGGCCCGTCGGATGGCGTTCACATCAGGAAAATCGGCTGCCACGAGGCTTGACCGTTCCTTGCCCAGGGCGAATCCCGCAAGCCAATGCCCGTAGCAGTCCGCCGTATGCAGCAAGAGGTTGCGGATGGACCCGTGTCCGACCTCGGAGTCCTCCTGAACAAAGGCTGCTGGTGAGAGCTCGCTGCAGTAATCAAGCAGTCCCTTCCGAGTGTCCTTCACCCATCCGTACATGACGCCCAGTTCGTTCATGCTGCACCCCCTGCCTGACAGTTCGGCGCCCGCCTACGTTGGCCCTTCCCAAAAAGCGTGCACGACAGACCCATATAAAAATGTTCTGGGTGATGTCTCGATGCCGTATGGTGCATTCCCTTTCGGGTTTGTAGCGAAGCGCCCGTGGGACGCAGCTGCAGCGGGTATCATCCTGATCGGCTATGGACTCGGCCAAGCGCTGGGCGCGTCAGGTCGCCGGCCCCAGGGACCGGAAGCCTGACCGAAGCCGCAACCCGATCCGAAAGACAGGTCCAGACGAGCCCCTCTGGAGTCGCTCCAGAGGCGTCGTTCATCAATCTCTACGTCTTTACGATCGTTGCTACTCGAGCCAGTGGCCATGTGGTTACCTACCGGCTGAGCAGCGTCCCCAAGTACTTGAGCAGCGACATCTCTACTCTTGCCGACGAACCAGTCTACTCTTGCCGGCGAACCAGCTTGTACGGCCGTACCAGAAACGCCTCATAAGGAACGGTATGACCCCTCATGGCGTCCAGCACCCGGCTACGAAAGTGGGGGCGGGTGACCAGCTCAGTCACGTTGGACTCGTCGAGACCTAAAAACTTGACCTCGGTCGTTTCTGACGAGATGGAAGGCCGGCCGCCCACCGCCACCCCGCGGAAGACAAGGTTGCAGATGCAGCGTTCGGTGTTGTAGTACACACCGGTGAGGCCCCCGACCACCAGAACCAGGGGGGCTGCTGACACCGAGCTGCAAGAAACCGTCGCCTCTTCACCGGTCTAATTTTAC
>CALMNP010000234.1 GCA_937868875.1 uncultured Bacillota bacterium
CGCTGGCGGAAGGTGGGTCCGCCTATCGCCTGCTCAGCCCAGGCCTCCATGGCCTTGGTCTGGACCAGGGCATAGGCCTCCTCCCGCGAGAGTCCCTTGTCCACCAGGGCCAGCAGCAAGCGTTGGCTGAAGACCAGGCCGCCCGTGGCCTCCAGGTTCCGGGCCATGTTTTCGGGATAGACGTGTAACCCCTCCAGAACCTCCAGGGCCACGTGCAGCATGTAGTCCACCAGCGTGGTGCTGTCCGGCAGGATCACCCGCTCCACGGAAGAGTGCGAGATGTCGCGCTCGTGCCAGAGGGCGACGTCCTCCAGGCCGGCCCCGGCGTTGGCCCGCACCAGCCGGGAGAGGCCGCAGAGCTGCTCCGCCAGGCGCGGGTTGCGCTTGTGGGGCATGGCAGAACTGCCTTTCTGCCCCTGACGGAAGGGCTCCTCCACCTCGCGAATCTCCGTCTTCTGCAGGCCCCGGACCTCCAGGGCGAACTTCTCTACAGTCGCCGCCACCAGGGCCAGGAAGCTCAGGAACTCGGCGTGGCGGTCGCGCTGAAGAACTTGCGTCGAGATAGGCGCGGGCGTGAGGCCCAGCCGCTCGCAGACGTAGCGCTCCACAAAGGGGTCCAGGTGGGCGAAGTTGCCCACGGCGCCGGAGATCTTGCCCACGGCCAGACGCGGCCGCAGCTGGTCCAGGCGCTCCAGGTGGCGGCCCAGCTCGGCGTAGTACAGCGCCAGCTTGAGCCCGAAGGTGGTGGGCTCGGCGTGCACTCCGTGGGTGCGGCCCATGATGACCGTGTTCTTAAACTCGCGGGCGCGGCGGCCGAAGGCCTGTTGCAGGGCCGTCAGGTCCTCGCGGATGACGTCCAGGGCCTCCACCATCAGGACCGACAGGGCCGTGTCCACCACATCGGAGCTGGTCAGGCCCAGGTGAATGTACTTGCCCGCCTCGCCCACGTTCTCGGCCACGTTGGTGGTGAAGGCGATGACGTCATGCTGGACCCGCTCCTCGATCTCCAGGATGCGGTCCACGTCGAAGCGGGCCTCCTGCCGGAGGGCGACGGCAGCCTCGCGGGGCACGCGGCCCAGCTCGGCCCAAGCCTCCGTGGCCAGCAGCTCCACGTCCAGCCACTTGCGATACCTGTTCTCCAGAGACCAGATGGCGGCCAGGCGGGGGCGGGTGTAGCGCTCAATCACGCTTGTGCTTCCTCCTCGTGGGACTGGGCCAGGGCCAGGTCCTTGCGACGTACGGCCTCGGCCATCTCCTGCTTGTAGGCGGCCAATCGGCCGGCCAGCTGCGGATCGCTGAGAGCCAGAATCTGCACCGCCAGCAGGCCGGCATTCCTGGCCCCGTCTATGCCCACGGTGGCGACGGGCACGCCCGGGGGCATCTGCACGATGGCGTAGAGCGCGTCCAACCCGTTCAAGGCCCCGGCCGCGAGGGGCACGCCGATGACCGGCAGGGTGGTGTAGGCCGCCAGGACACCAGGCAGGTGGGCCGCCAGGCCGGCACCGGCTACCAGGACCTTCAAGCCGCGTCCCCGAGCCTCACGGCCGTAGCGGGCGACCTCGTCGGGCACCCTGTGGGCGGAGAGGATCCGCATCTCGCCGCGAACTCCGAAATCATCCAGCACCCGACGGCACTCGTTCATCCGGGGCAGGTCCGAATCGCTGCCCAGGACGATACCCACCAGCGGTTGAGCCATCGCCCGACACCTCCGAAGAAACAGGGAGCGGGTACAGGAGCCCCTCGCTTCGTTGGCGAGGATTCCTGCCCTGCCCCCCTTCGCGCTAGACCTGATGCGGCCGCCCGGCTAGACCAGGAAGCTCGCCAGGAACAGGGCCGAAACGATCCAGAGCAGCCAGTGAACGTCCTTGGCACGGCCGCTGAACAGCTTGATCAGGACGTAAGAGATGAAGCCATAGCCGATACCACGCGAGATGTTGTAAGTCAGCGGCGTGGCGATGATGGTCAGGAAGGCCGGAAAGGCCTCGGTGACGTCGCTGAAATCGATCTCCTTGACCACCGTCATCATCAGGAAACCCACCATGATCAGGGCCGGCGCCGTGGCCTGGGCGGGCACGATACCGGCGATAGGCGCCAGGAACATCGACAGGAGGAACAGGATGCCCACTACGGCACTGGTCAGGCCCGTCCGGCCGCCCTCGGAAACGCCGGCGCCGCTTTCGATGTAGGTCGTCACCGAACTGACGCCCAGGGCGCCGCCCAGAACCGCGGCCAGGGAGTCGACCAGCAGAACGTTCTTGATGCGGGGCAGGCGTCCTTGCCTGTCCAGAAACCCGGCCTCGCCGCCGACGGCGACGACGGTGCCCATCGTGTCAAAGAAGTCCGTTACCATAAAGGCGAAGATCATGCCCGCCATGCCCAGCGTCAGGACGCTGGCGATATAGGGCTGGCCGGTGGCCGGGTTGGTGGTGAAGGTGGCGAAGATGGTCGAGAACGATTCGCCGGTCGGGAGGCTGAAGATGCCCTGGGGCAGGTGCGTCACGCCGAGCGGGATGGCCAGGACGGTGGAGGCAAGGATGCCCAGCAGGATGGAGCCCCGCACCCGACGGACCATGAGGATGGCCGTGACAATGACGCCGAAGGCCGTGATCCAGATGCCCGGGTCCTTGAGGCTGCCGAAGGTGACGAGGGTCGCCGGGCTGGCGACGACCAGTTTTGACTCCACCAGGCCGATGGTGGCGATGAAGAGGCCGATGCCGACGCCGATGGCCCGCTTCAAGGTGAGCGGGATGGCGTCCATGACCGCCTCGCGGATGTTGGTCATCACCAGCAGGGTGATGACGACACCCTCGATGACGACCACGCCCATGGCGGTCTGCCACGGCACGTTCAGGCCCTTGGCCAGGCTGAAAGTCAGCACGGCGTTGAGGCCCATGCCGGAGGCCAGGGCGAAGGGGTAGTTGGTGAACAGGGCCATCGCCAGGGTGGCGAGGCCCGCCGCCAGGGCTGTTGCGGTCATAGCCGGCCCTTGCGGTACACCGGCGAGGCCAAGGATGGACGGGTTGACGAAGATAATGTAAGCCATGGTCATGAACGTGGCAAAGCCCGCCACAACCTCGGTCCTGACGTCGGTCCCGTTTTCCTTCAGGCGGAAGAAGCGTTCCATAAGTCCCTGAGCCCCCGTCCCTTCCTGCGCCACCAACTTCTCCTGCGGCAGCACGGCGGTCCCTCCTCGTGTAGTATTGACCAAATAACAACAACAAGCCCGGGCCGATAGATTTCCCTGAGAGAAACCTACCCGCCCGGGCTTTTGTCCCACTGGTGTACCGCATAGCGGCTGGACCGCTTGGACCGGACCGCACGGCCTGAAGCCGTGCGCGGAACCCTAGGCCCACTTTCTCAAGTATGAAGCTGAGGTGGACGCGGTCGAAAGATGACGAACCGCCTCCGACAGCTTCATCATACCCGAGGCTGTATCTGGTTGTCAACGAAAAGGCGAACGATTTGTAGTCTAGCCGGCTTGTTCGTTCGCCGCTTCAGCCGTGCCCGAGTCCGGCATACTCTCGAGCACGGATATGAAAGTCTCCACGACCTGGGGATCGAACTGGGTGCCGGCGTGGCGCCGCAACTCCGCAATGGCTGCCTCGTGCGGCATTCCCTTGCGGTAGGGTCGGTCCGTCGTCATGGCGTCATAGGCGTCCACCACGGCGATAATCCGGGCCCCCACCGGAATCTGGTCGCCGGCCAGCCCGTCCGGGTACCCGGCGTGGGGCTCCAGGCGATTGCCGTCAAACCGCTCGTGGTGGTGCCGCACCAGCGGCTGTACAGCCCGCAGCACGTCCAGTTCAGCGATGATGTTCTCGCCGATGACAGGGTGCTGCCGCATGGTGGCCATCTCCTCCGTCGTGAGCTTGGCCGGCTTATGCAGAATCTCGGTGGGGATGGCGATCTTGCCGATGTCGTGGAGGATGGCGCCGTAGCCGATGTCCTCCACGTCGCGGTCCGTCAGGCCCATGGCCCGGGCCACGGAGACCGCGTAGTTGCGCATGCGCTCCGAATGGCCGCGGGTATAAGGGTCCTTAATCTCCTCCACCTTGGCCAGCGATAGCACAGTCTGCAGGATGTAGCGGTGGCGCTCCAGACGCGACTGTTCCTGCACGGCCAGGCGCTGCTCCCGATCCAGCGTATCGCGGTTCCGCCGAGCCGCCTGGTCCGCTCGCGTGATCAGGCTCGGCAGGTCGGAACCCACGCCGGTCTCCACGCCGGTGCTGAGCAGCAGGGGCAGCGTCTTCTCATCTGCATGCTGGGCGTTCCACCGCGCCACCGCCTGACGGAGCCTCAATGCGACGGCCTCGGCCGCCACCCGATCCGTATCCGGCAGGACTACGGCGAACTCGTCACCGCCGAAGCGAGCCACCAGGTCGATGGCTCGGGCCACCGAGGCCACCAGGTTTGCCACTTCCTTGAGCCGCTCGTCGCCGGCCAGTTGACCGTACACCTCGTTGAAGATGCGGAAGTCGTAAACGTCCACCAACATCAGACTGACCGGCGTACCGTGGCGCCGCGCATTGTTGGCCTCACGCAGCCAAACTTCGTTGAAGTGGCGGCGGTTGTACAGCCCGGTGAGGGGATCCGTCTTGGCCCGCTCCTGGCTCTGGCGATAGAGCCTGGCGTTGTGGATCGAGACCGCGACCTGTCGGGCCACCTCCGCCAGCAGGTCGGTATCCTCTTCGCGGTAGGCATTGAGTCGCCGGCTGGTCAGGGCGATCATGCCCAGGATCTTGCCGCCGGCCTCCAGCGGTACGCGCAGGCAGGAGAGGTAGCCGGACTCCGCCAGCCAGGCATCCTCTATAAAGACGCGCCGGCGCAGGTCCCCCTCGTTGTAGGGACGGCGGTGCTGGAGGAGGTGCTCCACAGCCGAGCCGCGAACGGGCAGCATCTGGCCCTGCTGCATCATCTTGGGTGAGCGGGGGTCCAGCACCGACTGGATGTGAGCATGGGTTCCGGACTCGTCGATCAGGACCAGAGCGAACCGGTCATAGGGCACCAGGCGGCGGATCTCGGGACCAACCATGCGGAAGATGCTCTCCTGGTCCAAGGTCGAGCTGACCAGCCGGCCCACCTCGCGCATCACGTCCAGGCGCGTGGCCCTCTCCGAGGCCTCGGCGAACAGCCGGGCGTTCTCCAGGGCGCTGCCTACCTGCCGGGCGAAGAGGGTGACGACTTCCACATCCTCCAGGTCGAACTGGTCGCGGCCGACGCGACCCACCACCATGACCCCGGCGACGCGCTCCTTCCCCTGCAGGGGGACGAAGATGGCGGACTCCGGCCGGTCGGAAGGGTAGGCCGCGCGTGGGTCCCGGGACAGGTCCGAACTCAGAAGGGCTTCGCCGCTCTCAGCGGCCCGGCCCACCAGGCTCTCTCCCAGGCGGACCTGAACTGCGCGCAGCAGGGCCAGATCGTCGGAGGTGTAGACGTGGTCCTCATAGTGGGCGCTCTTGAGACTGAAGACCTGCTGCCGCTGGTCGAAGGCGTAGATGAGGCAGGCTTCGGCCCCCACCAGTTGCCGGAGGTGCTTGTAGGATGTGACCATACTCGCTTCCAGGTCCAGCGAAGCGGAGACCTCGCCGGCCTCGGCCAGGGCGGTCAGCTTGGCCCGTTCCTTCCGCTCGTCCAGCAAGCGGCGCATCAATGTGGAGGAAAGGGCCGTCACGGCCAGGATGCCGGGTACCACTACGACCAGTTGCCTGGCGTACCAGCCATCGGCGGGGAGGAACGCCGGCAGCACCGCCCCCACCAGAACCACGAAGTTCAGGAGAAGGGCGTAGGTGAGTGGCCAGAAGGCGGCGCCCACCAGGGCGATGACCAGGAACAGGATGGGCGCTATGTACGCGTGGGCCTCTCCCAGGGCCAGCGAGGCCGCCACCACCAGGGCCGTGGCCACCGGCGTCAGGGAGGCGAACAGGACCGGGTGCAGGCGGTGCCACGGGACGACCAGGACCAAAAGGCCCAAGACCACCGCCAGGAACGCCAGCAGCCACAGCCCCGCCAGGTTCACCGCGGTGACGTCGCGGTAGGCGTAGCCGGACAGCACGGAGACGGCGGCCCCGCCGATGAAGAGGAGGCCGGTGGCGACCCTGAGCTGACGGTAGAGCACGGCCTGCGGGCCGGCAAACAGAGACGGAACGTGCTGGTTGCGTGTCAGGACCAGTCCCCCCTTGGCCGAGACCAGCCGGATAGATCAATTTCGACATCAAGCAGTTCAGATTTCGCACCATCTGACACTCAGCGGAAGTAATTCGACACGATACTTCCAATTCCTTCTTCCAACCCCATCTGTCACCAGAAGGTTTGCGCTTTGGAAAGCCATGGGGCTGATGACGAAAAGCGCCTCGCCCACTGAGGGCGAGGCGCGCGGCAGGCTCCTGTCTTACTTCCACTTACTCCCACTCGATGGTGCCCGGCGGCTTGCTGGTGATGTCGTAGACCACGCGGTTGATATGGGGCACTTCATTAATCATGCGGGCCGAGATGCGAGCCAGCAGGTCGGCGGGGAGGCGGGCCCAGTCAGCCGTCATGCCATCTTCCGAGGTCACCGCCCGCACCACGGCCGTGTAGGCATAGGTGCGCTCGTCACCCATCACACCGACGCTCTGCTGATTGGTGAGGACGGCGAAGTACTGCCACACCTCGCGCCCCAGTCCGGCCTTCTGGATTTCCCCGGTGACGATGGCATCAGCCCGGCGCAGGATGTCCAGGCGCTCCTCCGTCACCGGCCCCAGGCAGCGGATGGCCAGACCGGGACCGGGGAAGGGCTGGCGCCACACCATCTCCTCCGGCAGCCCCAGCTCCCTGCCCACGCGCCGGACTTCATCCTTGAAGAGGTCGCGCAAGGGCTCCAGCAACTTAAACTTGAGGTCCGGAGGCAGGCCGCCGACGTTGTGATGGCTCTTGATCACGGCGGCTGTGGCCGTGCCCGACTCGATCACGTCCGGATAGAGGGTCCCCTGGACCAGGTAGTCGATCTCGCCCAGCTTACGCGCCTCGTCCTCGAACACCCGGATGAACTCGCGTCCCACGATCTTGCGCTTGGCCTCCGGGTCCGTGACGCCGTCCAACAGCGTGAGAAACCGGCGCCTGGCGTCTACGTGGACCAGGTTGATCCGGTAGCGCTCGCGGAAGGTTTGGACCACCTGCTCCGCCTCGCCCTGGCGCAGGAGACCGTGATCGACGAAGACGCAGGTAAGCTGGTCGCCCACGGCTCGGTGCACCAGCACCGCCGCCACGGATGAGTCCACACCACCCGAGAGAGCGCAGAGCACCTTCTCCCCGCCCACCTGGCGGCGGATGGCAGCCACGCTCTCCTCCACGAAGGAGGCCGGGGTCCAGTTGGGGCTGCAGCCGCAGACCTTATAGAGGAAGTTCTGGATGAGCTCGCGCCCGCGCGGCGTGTGCACCACCTCAGGGTGGAATTGGACGCCGAACAGGCGGCGGTCCAGGTCGGCAATGGCCGCGGTGGACGTGTTGTCGGTGCTGCCCAGGATGCGGAAGCCCTGGGGGGCCGCCAACACGCTGTCGCCGTGGCTCATCCAGACCTGCGTGGACGGGCCCAGCCCGTCCAGAAGTCCTCCCCCTTCGCGGATGTTCAGATCGGCGTAGCCGTACTCCCGCTTGTCCGCCCGGCGGACATCGCCACCTAGCTGATAGCTGATCAACTGCATCCCGTAGCAGATGCCGAGAACCGGGACGCCCAGTTCAAGAATGTGCGGGTCCGAGTGAGGAGCCCCGTCGCCGTAGACGCTGGCCGGACCGCCGGAAAAGATGATGCCCCTGGGGCTCCGCCTGCGGAGTTCCTCCAGGGGCGTGTTGTACGGCAGAACCTCACAGAAGACCTGGCACTCCCTGACCCGGCGGGCGATGAGCTGGCTGTACTGCGCGCCGAAGTCCAGCACCACGACCATTTCCTGGGGGTGAGCCACGAAGGGATTCCTCCTTACTTGCTGTACGAAGCCCGGTCTCTACTGGTAGAGTTCGGGACGGAGCACGCCGATGTACGGCAGGTTGCGGTAGCCTTCGGCGAAGTCCAGGCCATAGCCGACCACGAACTCATCGGGAATCTCGTAGCCGACATAGTCCACTTTGACTTCCACCTTGCGCCGGCTGGGCTTGTCCAGGAAGACGGCCACCTTGAGCGAGGCGGGGTCGCGCCCCTCCAGGTAGTCACGGAGATACCGCAAGGTCAGGCCGGTATCCACAATGTCCTCTACCAGCAGCAGGTGGCGGCCCTCGACGCCCTGATCCAGGTCCTTGAGTATGCGCGTCACGCCCGAGGACTTCGTGGAGGCGCCATAGCTGGAGACTGCCATGAAGTCGATGGAGGCAGGCACCTGCATGGCCCGGAACAGGTCGGAGGCAAAGAGGACCGCGCCCTTCAGGATACCCACCAGGATCGGGTTCTTGTCGCGGTACTCCGCGGCAAGCAGGCGGCCCATCTCGGCCACCTTGCGGTGAATCTCCTCTTCCGTCAGCAGCGTGTAGGCAAGGTCCGGATGCATCCCGGGAACGATCTTCTTCTCTACCTTATCGACCACGCGCCAGGCCTCCACTCAATGAAAGGGGGATGGCCCACATGCGGCGGCCTTTCCCGGACCGCAGGCCCATCCCCTGGTTGTTGCACCCATGATAGCAAATGCTGTCGCCCGGCGTCAACGGCGTGAACCGACACAGCCGCCTGCGGTTCGCCTGCCCGGTGTCCTGCACGCCGCCTCACACGGCGCCTTCGCGCTCGAGTTCCGCCATAACGCGCCGGATCACAGCCAGGTTGTGCTTGCGGCCGTACTGCCAGCCGCCGTCGTAGAGGGCCAGCTTATGGGGCACCTCGGCCCGGCCGATCTGCTGGTAGACCACCAGCCTGGCGACGCGCCCCTGGCCCTTGAGCAGGGTGCGCGGGTTCAGCCCGTACGAGACCGGGCGCCCGGTCACCCTCGCCTCCCAGGCAATGGCGCCGATCCGCCCCCGCCGCATGGTGGGCGCCGCTGTGCCATCCCGTTCCCCGCTGCGCTCTCTTGTTGCCAGACCCCACTCCCACCAGGCCACTGTCTCTCAACCTCCTGTCGGTTCACAGTTTTGACAGGAGAAGGCGCAAACTAAACACGGCCTGGCCGGCATGTTGTTATCGGCCGCCGGCCGAATCGAGAAAACCCTGGGAGGTGCCCCATGCCAGACAAGAAGAGCAGCCGTCAACCCGAAGAGTACCGGCCCCAGTCGCAGAACTTTCACGAAACCAGCCCTGGCGGGCCGAACATCTCGCCCGGCGAGGCGCAGCGGATCCCTCCCGCCATGGGCATCAACACCACGGATCCGACGGAACTCGGTCACGAAGACCCAAAGCGTTCGCAGAAACCCCTTGACTGGCCGGACCCTGGCGCGGACATCTAGGACCCGCGTCCGGAATCGGCAGGTGAACGAAAGGCCCGGAGGACCTCGTCCCCCGGGCCTGTTCTCGCTTGTGAAATTGGGGGCCGGCTCCCCTGACTGCGGGCGTGGCGCTACCGGTAGGCGATCAGAAGCAGGGCCAGGAACACCAGCGAGTGCGCCGCTTCGATCAGGCCGAGCCGCTTGAAGCTGGTTTCACGTCCGCCAAAAGGCACCTGCCAGAGCGTCTTGGCCAGGGCCGGCAGGAACGCCAGGGGCGCCAGCAGGGGGGCCCAGCCCGCCAGGGTGAGGACCAGACCTGCCGCCAGGGCCGCCACATGCGCTCGGATGGTGGGCAGGCCCAAATGCCAGCGGTCCCTCTGGGATTGAGGATTGCGTTTCAGCCAGGCGAGCATGAGGTTGATGTAGAATACCGCGGCCAGGAAGTACAGGGCGGAGAGGGCCCAGACCACGGCCGCCCCTTGATCGAACAGGCCCCGTACCGCCACGTAGGCGCCGGGCGCGCTGGAGGCCATCCCGACAGCCGCCAGCAGTTCCGTACCCAGGTCCGGCCGCGGCGAGCGCCGCCAGCGCCAGACTTCATAGACGAGGAGGGCCAGACCGACCAGCGAGATGGACAGCAGGGGCAACCGTCGGTACACCAGAAGCAGCATCGCCAGTCCGAAGCCGGAGACGGCGGCCCACGTTCCCAGCCAGAACCGCCAGGACAGCCGGGGCTGCTGACCCTTGCGGATGAGCAGAAGCAGGGGCTGCCGCGCCAGGAAGAAGGCCGTCGCCACCAGCGCGAACAGGAGCCCGGGGAGGTTGACCCCATCGGCCGCAACCAGGCCGGCGGCACAGGGCACGAGCAGCATGAACCAGGAGCCGTGCTCCCGGGGCAGGGGCGGAGGCTCCAAGGGGAAAGGGCTCACCCGGGTCCATCCCGTCGCCCTGCGGGTAACCCGCGGCGTCTCCATGGGTTAGCGGTGCCCCAGCGCCTCGCGGCCGGCCGGAGTAATCAGATCCGGAGTCCAGGGGGGATTCCAGACCAACTCCACCTGGACCAGATTGACCCCGGGGAGCGCCTTGAGCGCACGATCGATGGCCACGTTGAGGGTCTCGTGCAGAGGGCATCCGGGCGTGGTGAGCGTCATCTCCACCCGCACCAGGCCGGCCTCGTCGACGTCCACGTCATAGATCAGGCCCAGGTCGACGATATTGACGCCTACCTCCGGATCGTAGACGGTCTTCAGGGTTTCCATGACCTGTTCTTTTGTTGCCAAATCGGCGTCCCTCCTTCACCTCTAAGATGGCTCGGAGACTGGCGGGCTAGCCGCCGCCGTCCTTGTGCGATGCCGCCTGCTGATGCAAGACGCCCTTGATGCGCGGCCACATCCCGGCCACGAAGAGGAGGCCGGCCGCCACCTGGAGCAGGGCCGACACGGCCGTCACCGGCGCCGCCGCGCCGCTCCAGGGGCCAAACAGGTAGGGCTCGCTCACAAAGCGCAGCAGCAGCCCCAGGTTGAGCAGGGCCCAGCTTGCCGCCGCCCACTGCTCGCCAAACCAATGGTCCCTGACCCGGGGAAACATCCAGTAGCCGACGCCCATCACCAACTGCACCATGAATCCTACGAGCAGAAGGTGCACGTGAATGGTCACCCACTGGGCAGGGACGGCGCGGTGCGCCAGAGCCTTGTAGGTGAGGAGGATGCCCCCGAGAAGGAATCCCGCACCCAGATAGGCGAGGGCGGACTTGATGAACCAGCGCACCATGGTGGACACGCGTCATCACCTCACGACGTCGGGAACCAGGCCATCAGGACGGGTTCTGAGCCCGTCGTGGATGGGGCGTCAGCACCTGGAGACAGACCAGGTCTTCCAGGGCTACCAGGCTGTGCTGAACGTGACGGGGCAAGTGTACCAGAACGCCGGGGGTCAGTTCAACCGACTGGTTCTCCGCCAGGAACGTGCCCCGGCCCTCCAGGCAGTGCAGGGTGAGGTCGCTGGGTGCGGCGTGAGGCGGCAGGGCCTGGCCGGCGCGCAGGCAGAGCGAGAGAAGCCGCATCTCCTCGGTCTCCACCAGGGGGCGGCGCTGAGGGATATCTCCGAAGGCCCGCATCTCCGCCGGCTGAACCACCTTCATGAAAGACGCCTCCTAGTGCCGGGTGATGGACACGCGCCAGTCGCGGGGCCCCTGCTCCAGGTAGCTCCACTGGAACTGGCCGGGCATCTCGGCGGACATCTGGTAGAACAGGGGCTTGGGGTCGTGGTCATTCAATAGAATCATGGTCTCACCCGCGTTGAGGGCTGAGAATGTGCGGAAGATCAAGGGATGCCTATCCTGGGGCGGAAGCCCGCGGACGTCGCAGGTGATGGCCTCGGACATGCTGTTGCCTCCTTGGGTGACTGGCTGGTCGGCTTCCTTGGAGCGAGTGAACCTGATGCGAAAGTGTTCCGGCCCGAGCTGCTGGGAGGTAGACCGAAAACCGAGAGGCTT
>CALMNP010000235.1 GCA_937868875.1 uncultured Bacillota bacterium
GCCCTGGCGCCCCTGGGCCACCTATACACTGCTGGGCCTCAACGTGGCTGTCTTCCTGTTCCTGACCCTGGCCGGAGGCGCCACCGATTCCTCCGTGCTGATGCGGTTCGGGGCGCAGACATCGTACGCCGTGTGGAGCGGGGATTGGTGGCGCCTGATCACGCCGCTCTTCCTTCACGCCGGCCTGACGCACCTGGCCTTCAACATGTGGGCCCTGTACAGCCTGGGGCCTTTCGTCGAGCGTTTTTTCGGCCGCCCGCGCTTCCTGGCCATCTACCTGGCCGCGGGTCTGTTCGGCAACGTGCTCTTCCTTCTGGTGGGCAATCCATTTGTGCTTTCCGTCGGGGCATCAGGCGCCATCTTCGGCCTCTTCGGGGCGCTGGTGGTCTTCGGGCTGATGAACCGCAGACACCTGCGCACCGAGTTCTGGCGCTCGGTGCTGGTGCCCATCGCCATCAACCTGGCCTATGGCCTGGTGGCTCCGGGCATCAACAACTGGGCGCACCTGGGCGGTCTGGCGGGGGGCCTGGCCGCGGCCGCGGCCATGGGCCTGCCGGCCCGCCGCCCGGTACTGCCGCGCTGGGCGGGTCCCGCCCTGGCCATCCTGCTGCTGGTGCTGACCATCGAGGGTGTTCGGCCGCCAGGGTGGTTCGTCGCCTTCAACCACGGCGTTAACCTGGCGCACGCTGACCGCTGGCAGGAGGCCGTGCCGGCCTTCGAGGAGGCGGTGGCGGGCAAGCCCGATTGGGCCATCGCCCACCTCGACCTTGGCCTGGCCTACGCTCATTCAGGTCGCCGCGGTGACGCGGCGGCGGCGCTCCAGCGGGCTCTGTCGCTGGACCCCGGCCTGACGCCCGCCCGCGACGCACTGAAGGAGGTGCAAGGCCCTTGAGCCTGCGGCAGGCGGCCTTACTGACGGCTCGTTATGCCTATCTGGTCGCCGGTTTCTTTGTGCTGGCCCTCGGCATCCAGGTCACGGTTCAAGCCGGGCTGGGAGTCAGCCCATGGGATGTCTTTCACCTGGGCGTCGGCGCCCACACCGGCCTCACCCTGGGCCAGGTATCCGAGGCCGCCGGCCTGGTCATCATCGCCCTGGCCTGGCCTCTGGGGGTCCGGCCAAGGCTGGCCACCGTCCTCAACATGATCCTGGTGGGCGTCTTCATCGACTGGATCGCACGCTGGGGCTTCGTGCCACAGCCCCACTCGCAGCTGGCCGCTCTGATTCAGGTCGTCGCCGGGCACTTGCTCTTGGGCTTCGGGAGCGGGTTCTACATCTCAGCCGACCTGGGAGCCGGGCCCCGTGACTCCCTGATGCTGGCCCTGACGAGACGCACCGGCCGCAGTGTGGCCCTGATGCGCACACTCCTCGAGGGTTTGATTCTTGGGTTCGGCTGGCTGCTGGGTGGCCCGGTGGGGTGGGGGACTTTGATCGGCGTTGTGCTGGTGGGCCCTGCCACGCATGGCGCCCTGGAACTGTTCGGATGGCTCGGGCGCCTGCCGGGATTGGGGCTGGTCATCCGTACCGGCTACGCTGTGGCCCGGCCCGCCGGGGAGGACGCGGTGTAGTCCCGGTCCCCCCTGCCTATAGCATCAGACTCAAGCGAAGAGCGGGCGCCGTGAGGCGTCCGCTCTTGCGTTACGGCTCTGCGGGGGGCTGCTCCGTCAGAGAACCAACTCCAGGTTGTACTGGCCGCAGACGCGCCGCACCTGTTCACGCGCCCGTACTGCGTTGAGCGCTGTGCCGCGCACGATCAGCCCCGAACGGCTCTGGTTCTGCACCACGCGCAGCAGGATCTGGGACGGCTCCACGCGCCCGCCCGCGCACAGAGTGGGAACGGCTCGCCGGTAGGCGGCCAGGGGCAGGACATGAAACACGAGCCGCTGGTCCCGGCGCCAGTGCTGCGCAATCACCCAGCGCAGACTCCCGCCCTCTTCTGTGGCGAACAGTGAGCGGGCTCCGCCGCCGCCTGCCGACGGCATCACCTCGGTGACGATGCCTACCACTTCCTCGTGAAGGGTAAAGAGGAGGCTGGACATCACCCGCGGCAGGAGATCCTCCGGCCCGACGCCGGCGGGCAACTCCAGAGCTACGCTGAAGACTGTGCGCCCGGACGCCGTGCGGCGATCCGTGGGCACAACGGTCTGCAGGAACAGGCGCCCGGCGCGGCTCCACTCCGGCCGTCCGGGGGACCGGGGCGCGGTGTCGATGTGCCTTGCGTGCTCCACGGGGCCGCCTCCCTTTCATCATGTTCCCTTTTATTGTAAGGGGACAGGTCTGTCGATTTCCGGCGTTCCGTGTCTCAGGTGAAGAGTACGCCTTTCATCCGCTCGATCAATAACTTTAAGGTCATGGTAAAAAAGATTAATCCCCATGATTGACAAACTGGATGCGCGGGTACATAGTGGGAGCAGAACGAATGACCTCAATAATATTAAGGTACAAGTTAACCTTCTTAAGGAAACGGTCGCCGATGGGGTCGTACAGGAGGAGTGCAGTGTGGTTCTCACGGTGGGTAACTATCAGATCAGCGTGCAGCGCCGGCGTGACAGCCGGGACGCCCAGGCCGCTCGTGAGGCCAGGCTCCGGGCGGTGGAGCGGGAGGCGCAGTCGTACAAGGAGGCGGCCCTCGCCCGATACCGGGAGCTGTCCGGCCAGACTCGCCTCTATTAGGAAGCAAGGCAGAATTCGCAGCATCTGAGGAGGCCGTCGGTATGGATCGTCATCGCCTGCCCGGCAGGTGCCCCGTGTGTGAGAGCGCCATGGACGTGGCGCGGCTGCAGTGTCCGGATTGTGGAACGTCCGTGGAGGGGCGCTTCCAGCTCTGCAAGTTCTGCAGCCTGACGCGGGAGCAGCAGCAGTTCACCGAAGTGTTCATCAAGTGCCGCGGCAACATTCGCGAGGTCGAACGCGAGCTGGGCATCTCCTACCCCACCGTGCGGGGCCGCCTGGACCAGGTGATCGGAGCCCTGGGCTACAAGGTGGAGGCCGTTGCGGAAGAGGAGCGGGGAGCCAGGCGCAAAGAGGTTCTTGATTCTCTGAGCCGCGGCGAGATCACCGCGGACGAGGCCGTCAAGTTGCTGAAGCAGGCCGATCGGGGGTAAAGGACGATGGAGGAAGAACGCAAGCTGATTCTCACAATGGTTGCCGAGGGGAAGATCACCCCGGAAGAGGCCGACGCCCTTCTGGCCGCGCTCGAGGAGGAAGAAACCGAAGCGGAACGGAGGAGGGGGCCCGGCGAACCGCAGGATGCGGGCGGTGCCGGCGATCACGCCGCCCTCGCCGAACCGCGGCGGGCGGCGACCGACGAGCCCCGCTCCTACCTGGAGGAGATTCTGGGCTCCGACCTGAGCCAGTTGGGAAACACCCTGGAGAACGTCATGGACCGGGTGCGGGATGAGCTGAAGCAGATCCCCGACCACATCTCCCGCCTCGGCCTGGACAAGAAGACCTGGGTCTGGGGACTCTCGTCGCACCCCTACGTGGTGCGCTTCCACCGACGGCTGGAACGGACGAGGGGGCCGGTCCAGGTGGTCAATGTCAAAGGTGACGTTTACGTGGAGACCTGGGACCAGGACGCAGTCGACGTGGAGGCGGATCTGGTGGCCGGCGGCGACCTCACGGCTGAGGTGCGGCAGGCCCTGGAGGAGGAAGGCGTCACCCTGGAACAGCGCGGGGACGTGCTCCACGTTCGGGCCCTGGAGGCTCTGCGCCGCAAGTATCCCGGCGTCCGGCTGGACGGCGCCACCCTGCGCCTCAAGCTGCCGCGCGGCAGCAACGTGGACATTTCGGCCATCCACGGCGACGTGGAGGTGTCGGGCGAGCCGGGCGAGGTCCGCGCCGAGGCCGTGCACGGAGACCTGGACATCCGGGGCGGCCGTGGCCTGCTGCGCGCCTCGACCCGCAACGGCGACGTCAGCGTGGAGCGTTTCGAAGGCGAGGCCGCGGAGATTGACTCCACCCACGGCGACATCAGCCTGAAGGCGTCGGCCGGCCTGGTCAAGGTCTCGGCGGTTCGGGGCGACGTGCACGTGGACGTGGAGAAGGCCCGCCAGGTACGGGTGGACACGGTCAGCGGCGACGTGCAGGCCGCTCTGAGCCTGGAGCCCGGCGCTGCCTGCGAGGTGCGCACGGTGCGCGGCGACGCGGACCTGCGCCTGGACCTGAGCGGCGGCTTCCAGGTGACCCTGGAGGCGACTTCGGGCGACCTTGACTGCCAACTGCCGCTGGACCAGGTCCAGAAGGGGCGCGGCAGCCTGAAGGGCTCCCGTGGCGACGGCGCAGCGCGGATTCATGCCGGCAGCATGCACGGTGACCTGACCGTGCGTTCGAGAGGATAAGGACTTCGTGGCTACGTACATCCGCCTTCTGCGCAACAGGCCGTTCGTCCTGCTGTGGCTGGGACAAATCGTTTCAAGGTTCGGCGATGTCCTGTACTACGCCGGCATGCTGTGGCTGGTCAAGGAGCTGACCCACAGCAACACGGTTACCGGCCTGGCGGGAATGGCCATGGCCCTTCCCCAACTGACCGGCCCCCTGGCCGGCGTTCTGGTGGACCGGTGGCCACGCCGGACGGTCCTTCTGGCCAGCGACCTGGTGCGGGGCGTGCTGGTCCTGACCGTTCCCCTGCTGGCCTGGTTGGGCAGGCTCAACGCCTGGGGCGTCATCGCCGTCGTCTTTGCCCTCAGCCTGGTCAGTCAGGCGTTCGTTCCGGCCAAGCAGGCCATCGTGCCGGAGTTGGTGGACGAGGATGGACTGGTCACGGCCAACTCGCTGGACACCATGGCCCAGTCCGGCATGCAGGTGCTGGGGTTCCTCATCAGCGGCGCCCTGATTGTGCTGGTGGGGCCGGTCCATCTCTTCACCCTGGACGGCCTATCCTTCTTCATCTCGGCCCTGTTCATCGCCCTGATGGGGACGGTCCGGAGCGCCGCAAGGCCGCAGACCGCGGCACCGGCCGAGCCCCCATCCGCCGCCTCCCGCGGCACGTTCTGGAATGAACTGCGGGAAGGGGTGATGTTCCTGCTGAACACGCCCCTGACGCGCCTGGTCATCCCGGCCGCCGTGGTGATCAACTTCGTCTTCGGCCCGGTCATGGTGCTGCTCCCCAGCTACGCCACCGACATTCTGGGAGCGGGGGCCAAGGGGTACGGATACCTGGAGGGCGCCCTGGCCGGAGGGATGCTGCTGGGCGCGGCCTTGCTGCCCATCCTCGGCCGGAAGCTCTCTCAACTGGTGACCATGACCGGCGGCATCTCCCTGATGGGTCTGTCCATCGTCGGCGCCGGCTTCAGTTCTCATCTCTCCTGGAGCCTGGCCCTGATGCTCCTGAACGGTGTGACCAACGCCGCCATCAACGTGACGTTCCTGACCCTGCTGCAGTCCATGGTGCCGAAACAGCTTCACGGGCGCGTGTTCTCCTCGCTGTTCACGCTGGTTTCCGTCGCCAGTCCCCTTGGCCTGGGCCTGTCCGGCGTCCTGGCCGACCGATTCTCGGTTTCCGCCGTGTACATCGCGGCGGGCCTCACCACCCTGGCCATGGGCATCGTTCTGGTCCTTCCGGCGCAGCGCGTGTTGGCTGATTTGCAGACACGGATGCAGCAGCCGCAGGCCGAGATCACCCCTGACCTTGCCTGACGGCGAAAGGAGGGTATGATTATGAATGAAGAGCGCATGCAAATCCTGAAGATGCTGGAGAGCGGCAAGATCAAGGCGGACGAGGCCGCCCGGCTGCTGGAGACCATGGAAGCCTCCTCCGGAGCGCCGGAACTGGGTCCGAAGCCCAGGTGGATTCGCATCAAGGTCAGCGAGGGCGGACGCTCCACGGTCAACGTTCGGGTGCCGACGGCGCTCCTCGCTGTGGTGAACCGCTTTCTGCCTGACGACGTGAGGGACGCGCAGGGCAACCGCATCGACCTGCAGGCCATGGTTCAGGCCGCCCGCGAGGCGGGGGAGGGCCGGCTGGTGGAGGTCGTGGACGAGGGCAAAAGAGAGCGGGTCGAGATTACGCTGGAGTGAGCCGTGGAGCCTAGCCGGCGGCAGCAGCCCGGCCCCGGCCGGGCTTTCGATTCCCCACCCTCACAAGGAGGCGTTTGCATGACCCGACTGGTCGTGCGCTGGTTTGTCAGCGCTCTTGGGCTCTTTCTTACCGCCATGATCGTCCCGGGCATTCGCGTGGACAGCTTCGGCGCCGCCCTGATCGCAGCCCTGGTCATCGGCATTCTCAACGCGCTGGTACGTCCCATTTTGGTCATTCTAACCCTGCCGGTCACGATTCTCACCCTGGGCCTCTTCCTCCTGGTCATCAACGGCATCACCCTGATGCTGGCAGCCGGGCTGGTCTCCGGCTTCCACGTCAGCGGTTGGCTGGCCGCGACCATCGGCGCCGTGGTCATGACTATCATCAGCGGCATCGGCAACCGGCTGCTCAAGGAGTGATTCACCTCGGCCATCCGACTTGTAGCCTGTGACCTGGATGGTACCCTGCTGACACCGGACCTGACGCTGGCGCCGCAGGTGGTGAAGGCGGTGGCGGCTGCCCGGCAGCAGGGCGTCACCGTGACTATCGCCACCGGCCGTACACACAGCTCCGCTGTTCCCTATGCGCGTCGGCTGGGGCTGGGCGACGTTCCGCTGATTACGTACAACGGAGCCCTGATCCAGACCGCGGAGACGAACCGCGTGCTTCGCCATGCCCCCGTGCCCCTGGCTGAGGCGATTGAAATAGCCCGGTATTGTGAAGAAAAGGGTTACTATGTTCAGGGCTACGTGGATGACGACTTCATCTATCCCTGGTACGGCGTTTCGTCGGAGCTGTATTCTCGCATTTCGGGGCTGCCCGGTCGCGAAGTCGGGCCCATCTCCGTTTACCTGGAGGCCCACCCCACAGACCTGCCAAGCAAGATGCTGATGGTAGAGGACCCGCCGCTGATTGAGGCGGCCATCCCGGAGCTGCAGCAGCGGCTCGGCGACCGGATCTTGCTGGCCCGTTCCTACCCCTATTTTCTGGAGATGATCGACAGCCGGGTGTCCAAGGGGACCAGTCTGGCCTGGCTGGCGCAGGAGTTGGGTGTACGTCGTGACGAAGTCCTGGCTGTGGGGGACAGCTACAACGACCTGGACATGCTAGAATTCGCCGGGGTCAGCGGCGCCATCGCCGGAGCGCCCAAGGCGGTGCAGGATAAAGCCACGGTCGTTCTGGCGGACGGCCCCAGCCTTGGCGTGGCCGAGGCGATTCACAGGTTTGTACTGGGAGGCGCATCATGATTACCCTGTCCCTGCAGGTCAACAACAAAAGCGGGCTTCACGCCCGCCCCGCAGCCATGTTCGTACAAACGGCCAAGTCCTTCCAGAGCTCGGTCAAGGTGCGGAAGGACGCCAAGCAGGTGGACGGCAAGAGCCTGCTGTCACTGATGACCCTGGGAGCGGGACCCGGCAGCCAGGTGGAGGTACTGGTGGAGGGGCCCGATGAGACCGATGCGGCCCAGGCCATCCAGGACCTGGCCAAAGATAACTTCGGAGAGCACTGAGGCCAGACGCTGATGCAGGTGCAGATCACCCCTGAGGCCCTGGCGTTTCTGGATGCCCGGCGATTGGGCGGGGACCGGTCCCTGACGGTGGCCGCACAGTTTGTCACCTCCTGTTGCGGCCCCAGCCTTCCTCCTGTCGTTGCCGTCGGCAGGCCTGCTGACCCGGATGGGTTCCATCTGGTGGCCGCCGACGGCGTAGAGGTCTACGTGGACGGCCTCCTGGAACCGTCGCCCGAGAGGCTGGTGGTGGAGCTGTCCCACTACGAGAAGTACAGCGAACTGACCGCCCGCGTCTCTTGACGTTGGTCCATGGCCGTGCCTCCGGGCACGGCCGTACTGCTATGAGGCCGAGGTTGAAGGGAAATAGGCGGCGGCCGGCGTCTAACGATGAGACCGACCGTGCTGGAGGTCTGCTGTCGGCCCAAGCGAAGGAGTGAGTCCCCATGCGCGTGCTCTTCCTTACGGCCTCCTTCGGCACCGGGCACACCCGTGCCGCCCGGGCCGTTCAGCACGCCTTGCTGGACCGTGAACCCGACGCCACCACGCTGCTGGTGGACCCGCTGGCGGCAGCCCGGCCGATGCTGAGCCGCGTGGTCTCTCAGGCCTACTTAAACGTGCTGAAGGTGACCCCCTGGGCCTTCCGCTACCTGTACACCGGCGCCGAGAACCCGCGCCTGGCCAGGGTGGGGCGGACAGAGGTGGGCCGCCTGCTGTTCCTGGCCATGTCCCAGCAGGTGGAAGCTCTGGTGCGGCAGATGAATCCGGACGCCGTCGTCTGCACCCATCCCTTCCCGCTCAGCGTGGCCGGTTCGCTCCGTGCCCGGGGCAAGCTGGGGCAGGCCGTCCTGGGGGTCATCATCACCGACTTCCATGCCCATCCCTTCTACGTCACGCCCGGTACCGACTTCTACGCCGTCGGCGCGGCCGGGCTTCTTCCAGACCTGCTGGCCGCCGGAGCCACCGCGGAGGAGGCAGTGGTCACCGGCATCCCCATCGACCCCGGATTCGGCCAGCCTGTCAATCGCCCTCAGGTGCTGACGCGTCTGGGGCTGAGTGAGGACCTTCTGACCGTTCTGGTCATGGGGGGCGGGCTCGGGCTGGGTCCGGTCATGGACGCCGTCGAAGCGGTGGAGCTGGTTGGTTCCGGCGTTCAGGTCATCGCCGTGGCGGGCCGGAACCGGCGCCTGCGGCGCGAACTGCAGCGGCACCGTCCGCCCGCGGGCTTCCCCCTGGTGACCCTGGGCTACACCCGACGCGTGCCCGAACTGATGGGTGCCGCCGACCTGCTGGTCAGCAAGCCGGGCGGGCTCACCTCGGCGGAGGCCCTGGCCTCCCACCTGCCCATGTGCTGCGTGGCGCCCCTGCCGGGGCAGGAGGAGCGGAACCTCGACTTCCTGCGGCGAGAGGGCGTGCTGGTGTCGGCAGCTGAGGCAAGGGACCTGACGCTCGAGATCAAAAGGCTCCGGGACCAGCGCTCCCGGCTGGAGGCCATGCGCCGGGCCGCAGCCGGCCTGGCCCGTCCCGATGCGGCCCATGCCGTCGCCGACCTCATCTTGAGCCGCGTGGCGGGCCGCCGTCGCATCCGGCCTGCCTGATGGGTCGGACCCGGTCCCCACTGCAGGCGTTTTCCTGCCGGCAGGCCGGTGAAGGGATTTATGCCGGGCCGCCGCCTAACGAAACAGCAAGGCAGCCTGGGAGGGGAGGGAGAGGCGCGGATGACCGACGAGGAACTGGTGAAACGGTGCCTGGGCGGCGACACCGGCGCCTTCACCCTCCTGGTCCACCGGTACAAGGGGCCGGTTTACAACCTGGCGGCCAAAATGGTCCAGAACCCGACCGACGCCGAGGACGTGGCGCAGGAGACGTTCCTTCAGGTGTACCGGGCCTTGCCCGGGTACCGCCGGGAGGCCAGGTTCGCCACCTGGATCTACCGCATCGCCGCCAACCGTGCGTTGGATTGCCTGAGGCGCCGGCAGAGCCCCGTGCGGCAGACGGTCCCGCTCGACCGGGGCGACGGTGAAGCGGGCCCCGGCCTCCTGTCCCGGCTCCCCTGCCGGGACCCCAGTCCCGAGGAGCAGGTCGTGCGGTCTGAGAGCCAGGCCCGCCTCAGACAGGCCCTGGCGGCGCTCCCCGACCACTACCGCATCGTGCTGGTGCTGTACCACTTCCAGGGCCTGTCCTACCGCGACATCGGCGAGATCCTGGACCTGCCGGTTCGGACGGTGGAAACCCGGCTCTATCGGGCCAAGCACAATCTCAAGGAATTCTTGCTGGAAGCTGAGGGAGGAGGTGCTGAGCATGCGCTGTCCGGAAGCCGAAGTGCAGTTGCTTCTGTGCCGCAGTAACGAGGACCTGCTGGCGAGGCCGGCTCTGCGTCGCCACGTTCAGCAGTGCTCCCGCTGCCGGGCGACCTGGGACGAGGCCCAGGCGCTTAACGGGCTTCTGGCTGACCTTCCCGCCGACCTGCCGGACGAGGGCTTCGCCTGGCGCGTGCTGGACCTGGTCAGACAGGAGCCGCCCCTTCCAGCAGCGGCTCGCAGCCATGAAGGCGAGCGCCGTCTCAGACTCGCAGGCTTGCCCCGGCTGACGGACTGGGCCCTGGCCATGGCCACCACCTTCGCGGTCTTTACCCTGGGCTTCTCCCTGGCCCTGAACAGCCGCATGGACCTGGCCGCGCAAGCCGGACCCGGCGCCCTCAACGCCGTCTCGTCCTGGTTTCCCCGCCTGGGTTGGCTGATGGTCGATTACGCCCAGCGGCTCGTCGTCTTTCTGGGTGCTTCTTAGACCGTCGATCGGTCCGCGTGCCCGGAAGGGCGCGTCATCTGAGGTAGGAGGTATGTACCGTGAACTGCGTCAATCACCCCGACCGGGCGGCGGTCAACCCGTGCGCCCTTTGCGGCAAGCCCCTGTGCGAGGCGTGCGGGGTGTCGCTGCCGAGCGGCAGCTATTGCCGGGAGTGCCTGCAGGAGGCCGTGG
>CALMNP010000236.1 GCA_937868875.1 uncultured Bacillota bacterium
AGCCAGGGCCGTGCTCGGGGCGCGGGCCGCCGGGGCCTGACTGCCACACGAGTCGGGAGGGAGGATCCGCCATGACGCTGATCTACCTGGACAACGCCGCCACGACCAACCCCAAAGCCCCCGGGGTGGTGGAGGCCGTCGCCCGGTCCCTGACCGAGTGGAACGGCAACCCCGGCCACGGCGGCCACAGGCTGAGCGTTCAGGCGGCGCGCGTGGTGCTGGAGGCCCGGCTGGCTGCCGCCGCCCTGCTGGGCATCCGCGATGAAAGCCGGCTGGCCTTCACCCTGAACGCCACAGACTCGCTCAACCTGGTGCTGCAGAGCTACCTGCGGCCCGGGGCCCGGGTCATCACCAGTTCCTTCGAGCACAACGCCGTCTGGCGTCCCCTGCACCAACTGAGGGCCAGGGGCGTCATCTTCTACGCCGTCCCCCCGGGACCTGCCGGGTGGCGCCAGGAACCCTTCGACCTCAAGGCCTACTGCAACGCCCTGGCCGCCGGCGCCGACCTGGTCGCCCTGACCCACGCCTCCAACGTCACGGGGCAGGTGCTGCCCCTGGAGGACATCGTCACAGAGGCGCACCGTGTCGGCCTGCCGGTCCTGGTGGACGCCTCGCAGACCGCAGGGCATCTGCCGCTGGACGCGGACGCCCTGGGCCTCGACTTCCTGGCCTGCTCGGCCCACAAGGGGCTGCTTGGGCCGCAGGGCGTGGGGCTGCTGTACGTGCGGCCGGGACTCGACCTGGTCCCCTTGCGCCTGGGCGGCACCGGCGGCAACTCCGAGTCACCCGAACCGCCGGCCGACATGCCGGAGCGCCTGGAGGCCGGCACGCTGAACGGGCCGGGCATCGCCCGGCCTGGGCGCCGCGGCCGGATGGCTGCTGGAGCGGGGCGTGGACACCGTGGCGGCGCGGCAGCAGGCCCTGGCTGAGGAGATGCGGCTGGCTCTGGCGGAAGTGCCCGGGCTCACCCTGTATGCCGGAAGGGACGCGCACCTGCCCGTGGCCTCGCTCCGCCTGGACGGATGGAGCCCGGCCGCCCTGGAGGCGGCTCTGGACGAGGAGTTCGGCTGCCTCACCCGGGCCGGCCTCCACTGCGCACCCCAGGCCCACCGCACCATCGGGACCTTTCCCACGGGAACCCTGCGGGTAAGCCTGGGGGTCTTCTCACAGTCCTCGGACATGGCGGCCCTGGCCCAGGCACTGCGGATCCTGTCCCTGCGGGCCGTGCCCGCCCGAGGCCTTCGCCGGGGAGCATGACATGCCTGACTATCTCTACATGACCTTCGGTTCGACCCACGCCACGCTCAAGGCCGAGCGGGCCTTGAGCGGCGGGGCGGCTCCCTTCCGCGTCGTCCAGAAACCGGAGGTGATTCGGGGCGGCTGTGGCCTGGCCATTCGCATCTCAGCCGCTGACAGCGGGGTGGTGCTGGAGCGTCTGCAAGCGGCCGGAATGCGGGCCCGGCAGCAGGTTCTGCTGCCCGCCCCGGTGCAGTGACGGTTGCCCCGAAGGCCGCCGCAGCAGCCCGCCCGGCCGGCCGCGCCGCCGTTCCGCCTCGAAAGGAGGGTGTCCCCATGCCTGCCCGCCATCAGGACCGCTGGGAAGAGGCCCGCCAGGTGTTCAACCGGTACCTGCTTCCCAAGGTGGCCTTCACCATCATCACCATAGCCTCCGCCGTCGGCGCCTACATGGCGGTCGACGGAGACGGGCCCGTAACGTACCGCGCCGCAGTCCACTGGGCGTTCCTGCTGAGCCTCGGCCTGACCACCGGCGCCCTGGTCTGGAACGCGCTCTACGCGCAGCCGGCCGCCTCGCTGCTGGACGGCCCCTCCGCCGACGCCTACCTGGTGCGCCAGCGGCAGGTCTTCCGTCGGGCGCAGCACTGGCTGCTCCCTGTGCTGGCGGTCGCCGGCGCCCTGGACCTGACGCTGCGGGGGCTGATGCACGCAGCCTCACCCCTTGGCGCCGGCGCAGCAGCCGCAGCCTTGCTGGCCTTGACCATCCTGGTGGGGACAGAGGCCGCCCGTCGGGGCGCAGCGGGTCCGGACCTCACCGCCGTCGACCGCATTTCGCTGGGTGCGGCCCTGCTGCTGGTGGTCCTGGCCGGCTGGCCGGAAGTATTGACAAGGCACGGACTGAACTGGGTGCAACTGGGCGTCCGCTCCGTGCACTTGCTGGCCTTCAGCCTCTGGTACGGCGGCGCCTTCTGGAACATCTTCGTGGCTGTGCCGGCGGCCGGCAAGGACGCGGACTTCACCGTGGTGGCGGCGGCCAATCTGCAATTGGAGCGGTTCCGCTGGGTGGTGCGGTTCGTGTTCCCCACCATCTTCCTGACCGGCCTGGCCCAGGCTTATGGTTACTTCGGCCTCCACTATGAGGCCCTGCTCATCAGCGGCTTCGGCCGGCTGGTGCTGGTCAAGCTGGGACTCATCACCGCCCTGGTGGTCGTCTTCATCACCTGCCCCATGTGGCGGGCCTGCTCGCCCATCCGCGGCGTCTGCAATATCGAG
>CALMNP010000237.1 GCA_937868875.1 uncultured Bacillota bacterium
ACACGTCGCCGATCCGAACCCGCCGGACGCGCTCCCGGGTCAGGCCGGCCGCTCTCTCGAAGCACCGGACCAGGCGGGCGTGGTAGGCGCTCTTCGTGGGGTCATCGCGATAGAAGCTATACTGGGCCCGACCGTAGAGCAGGGCCGCCCGCAGGTAGAGGTCCCGGGCCGTCAGGTTGTAGCCCTCCGCCTCGGCATGGCGCGCCAGACGCTCCACCTCAAGGCCGCGCGCCGCCCACGCCTTCGTCAGCATGGCGCCGCCGCGGATGCGGCCGAAGACGCTCTCGATATCGGCGTGGGAGTATCCGAGTGTCTCCCAGTACGGCTTGGACTCCGGGTGCAGAACGTCCCAGCCGCCGGACTTGAGCAGCGCGTCCAGGACCCACCTCTCGGACTCGCGTTGCATGGGGGCTGTCCCTCCTGTTTTTTCCGGATCTGCGTCTCGGCGGTTCCGGCGGGACCGGGGACCTGGGGGACCTAGGCCAGCCGGGCAAAGGCGGTGGCCCGGGCGCCGCCCATGGCCTCCGTGCCGGGGACCAGGTCCTTATGCCGGGCCGCGGCCAGCACCAGGCTGGCCCCCACGCCCTGTACGGTCCCGGGGAAGGTGCGGGCGGGCATGCCGCCGTCCGGCGTGACGATGAGCGACTCGGCGTCGGGCAGAGCGGGGTTGGCCAGGGCCACGTAGACCCGGTTCTCCGCAGCGCGGGTGCGGGCAAACAGCTCCGGCAGGGGACCCGCCTGCCGCGCCGGCCAGAGGATCAGGTCAGCGCCCGCCAGGCCGAGACCGCGAGCCACTTCAGGCAGGAAGCCCTCGCCGCCCTGCATCACCCCGACCAGACCCCAGGGGCCCTGCCACAGCTCCGGCTCTGCCGGCCCCGGCTGGTAGCCCTGCTCGTCCGGCCCCAGGTGCCCCTTGACCCAGGCGTGCACCACTTCGCCCTCGTGCAGAAGCCAGGCCAGGCGGCGCGTCCGGCCGCCCTCGGCGCCGTCGCCGGTGGCCAGCAGGTAGCAGCGGAGCCGGCGCGAGCGCTCCCGCCAGTGCTCCAGGTCAGCCTCTCCCGGCGGGCTCTCCGGCAAAACGATGAGGGCCGCTCCGGCCGTCTCCAGGTTGGCCAGGAGACGGTCAAGGGCCGGCTCATCCGAAGCAGGGGTCTGCGCCACGGCGACGAAGGGGTCGGACTCGGCCGGCGCGGCCTGGGCCATCGCCAGGCGGCTGTACTCGCCGCTCCGTCGGGCGCGGACCGGGTCCAGAGCCTCGCCCAGAAGTCCCGCGCCGTGCGCTCCGGCCAGGCCGTTCGAGCCCAGGGGGAGGTCGGCGACGACGATCTCGGGGTCCGCGCTGCCGGCCTGCGCCAGCACCGCGCCATCGGGCCCTATGACCTGACTCTTGCCGCAGTACACCACCGTGTCCGCTTCCCGGCCCACCTTGTTGGCGGCGGCCAGGTAGACCCGATTCTCCATAGCCCTGACGCGCATCATGTAATCGGCCTGAGCGTTGGGCAACTGGGCCGTCGTGCGGCCCGTGGTCACCCAGTTGGTGGCGTCCAGCAGCAGGTCCGCGCCCTGCAGGGCCAGCAGGCGTGGAATCTCGGGCAGCCGGCCGTCGGCGCAGATGAACAGGCCGGCCCTGACGCCGGCCACTTCGGCCACGGCCACATCCCGGCCGGGGCTGAACCAGCAGCTGTCAAAGTGCCAGAGGAACAGCTTAGCCGTGCGCGCAACCTCTTGCCCGGACTGATCCCAGAGGACCAGGGCGTTCTCCAGGCCGCCCGGCCCCGGCAGGGCAAGCCCCGCGGCGATGGATACCCCGTGGCGGCGGGCTGCCGCGGCCAGGAAGGCGCGGAACTGGGCGGTGTCGGGAGCGCCCTGCGACGCCAGGTGCTGGTCCAGGTCCCCGCCCTGCAGGGGCGCCAGGAAGTATGCGGGGTACGCACACTCCGGCAGCAGAATCAAGTCCGGCCTGGGCTCCAGTGCGGCGGCGCGGTCGACCTGGTTCAGCAGGTAGGTTGCGGCCTCTCGGCCCTCGTCCAGCGAGAAAGCCGGAGTCTGGAGGCACGCGATGCGGAAGTGTCCGGCCATGGTTTGCCTCCTCACGGGCAGCGTGACGGCGGGGCGCGGCTAGGAGTAGCGCTGGGAACCGCCGTACCAGTCGAAGGGCTCGTCGCCCAGATTCACCACGATGCTCTGCGTCTGGGTGTACGCGTGGTAGGCCTGCAGCCCCACCTCACGGCCGATGCCGCTGTCCTTGAACCCGCCCCAGGGCATGGCCGGGTCGATGCGGTGGTGGTCGTTGATCCAGACGATGCCGGCCTCGAGCTGCCGGGCGACGCGATGAGCCCGGGCCACATCGCGGGTCCAGACCGAGGCGCCGAGCCCGAAGCGGCTGGCGTTGGCCAGCGAGACGGCTTCCTCCTCGGTGCGGAACCGCATCAGAACCGTAACCGGCCCAAAGATCTCCTCGGCGGCGATGCGCATCTCCGGCCGGACCTCGCCGAAGAGCGTCGGCGCGATGAAGTACCCGCGGTCCAGCGGCGGTGTGGTGACGGGTTCGCCGCCCGCCAGGACCACCGCCCCTTCCTGCGCGCCGGCCTGGATGTAGCCCATGACCCGGTCGAACTGCCGGCAAGACGAGACCGGCCCCATCTGCGTCGACTCGTCCAGCGGGTCTCCGAGGCGGAGCTGGCGGGCCCGGCGCGACAGGGCCTCGGCCATGCGGTCATAGATGTCCTCGTGCAGGATGAGACGGGCGCCCTGGACGCAGGTCTGCCCCGCCGCAATGAAGGAGGCGAAGGCCGCCCCCGCTTCCGCCTGGGTGAGGTCGGCGTCCGGGAAGATGATGACCGGCGCCTTACCGCCCAATTCCATGGCCACGGATGCAAGGTGGCCTGACGCCAGGGCGGCCGTGACCTTGCCGGTCTCCGTTCCGCCGGTGAGGTCCACCTTCCTGACGTCGGGGTGACCGGCCAGGCGTTTGCCCGCCGTCGGGCCGTAGCCGGGCACCACGTTGACGACGCCGTCCGGGATGCCTGCTTCCTGGCAGAGCCGCGCCAGGTCCAGCGTGGTGGTGGGTGTGAACTCCGAGGGCTTGATGACCACCGCGTTGCCGGCCGCCAAGGCCGGAGCCAGCTTCTTGGTCAGAATGAGGAGGGGGTGGTTCCAGGGCGTGATCAGCCCGACCACGCCCAGGGGCACGTGGCGCACGTAGTTGAGATAAGGCCCGATGAAGGGGGGGACGGAGCCCTCCGCCACCCGGGCCACCGCGGCGAAGTACTCGTAGAAGTCCGGCAGGCGCTTCATCTGGGCCCGCATCTCGCGGATGGGCCGGCCGGTTGCCAGCGTCTCCCAGCGGGCCAGTTCCTCCAGGTTCTCGCGAATCCGCTCTGCCAGGCGCGTCAGGGCGTGAAACCGGTCTTCCGCCGAGGAGCGTCCCCAGACAGCGGCGCCCTGCCGTGCCGCCTCGACGGCCCGGTCGACGTCTTCCTCCAGACCCTCGGCGACGATGGCGAGGGTCTCCTTCGTCGCCGGGTTCTCGACTTCAAACGTGCGGCCGGCCAGGGCCGGCACGTCCCGCCCTCCGATCCACAGGCCATAGCTGCGGCGTTCGCTCAAGAGCATCTCCTCCGTCCAGGGGTCGAGTGGCCCGCGGCTGGTTACGCCAGGCGGCCGGCAAGATCATCGATGAACTGGCGGGCAGCCCGGCCTGACCGCGGGTTATTCCGGACGACCCAGCGCAGGGCGGCCTCGCGCAGCTTTTGGCTGTCCACCCTGAGCCGCCGGCGGGCCGCCAGTCCCTCCACGATGGCCAGGTACTCCTCCTGGTCCGGCGTCGTGAAGAGCACCGTCAGCCCGAAGCGGTCCGCCAGCGAGAATCCCTCATCCAGGGACTCGCGGGACTCCGGCGACGTCAGGCGGACCTCCGGCGTCTGCGACACCAGGCTCCGCCGGTTGGAGGTGGCGTAGAGCAGGGTGTTGGCCGGCCGCTGCTCCAGCGTTCCCTCGACCACCGACTTGAACGCCCGGTACGTGGGATCGGCGGGGTCGAAGGAGAGGTCGTCAAGGAAGACGATGAACCTCTGGGGTGACCTGCGGAGCAGGTGGAACAGCTGGGGAATTCGCGCCATGGCGTCATGGTCGACCTCGACCAGGCGTAACCCCTCGCGGCCATAGCGGCTCGCCAGGCTGCGGACAAGGGAGGACTTTCCGGTGCCGCGACTGCCGTAGAGGAGGAGGTTGTTGGCCGGCGCGCCCTTGACGAGCTGCTCCGTATTTCGCAGGACGGTCGCCTTGGCCGACGCCAGGCCGATCAGATCGTCCAGGTCGCAGTCGTCGGGCTCGGCGATTCCCCGCAGGTCCTGCCCGTCCCAGCGCAGGAACCAGAACCGGCCCATGATGCCGATCCCCGCCGCCCGGCAGTGCTCCACAAGGCGCGGCACCATCTCGCCCCAATCCCGGGCGGCGGCCAGTGCCTCGGCCACCTCCTGCACCGGGACCATCGCGGGGTTGCGCGCCGGCGCCGGAGTCCAGCCGGGCCAGGTGGGAAGCCCGGGCAGACCGGTCAGGGTGCGGCACACGGGGCCCGTCAGATCGAAGAGAGGCCTCAGGCGTCGGAGGTCAAAGGAGGCGGCCTCCGCCATGGCGCCGGGAAGACCGCCCGTGGACGCCCCCGGAGCCAGGGCCTGGTCGTCCGTGACGATCCGGTGCAGGAGGTAGTCCTGCCAGGCGTCGCCGGTGGGTCCGGCTGAAGGGCCCTGGTCATAGAGGGCACGAGCCAGGTCCAGGTACCGGCTCGCCTTCTCCGTTCCAGTCTGAAGCGAATCCAGGAACCGTGCCATGGCCTGTGCCGGCCCGTCCTCAAGGACGCGAGAGAAGAGGACCAACCCGGCAAAGGCTTCCCTGGCACTGTCTACATTGAACATGTTCATCCTCCGAGCCGGCTGGGTTTTGGCTGTGTCAGGCCGTGATGGGGAGGATTCGCTCTCGACGCCCCCTCCGGGGTCGCCGTCTGTTTCGTCTTAATTTTGCTTCTTTACTGTGGTCAGACCATCATGCTATCATGTCATCAGGGCTCACCTAGACCATACCTCATTTGTCAGACTTCCGCAACTAGAGGGCACAAACTACTTTTTTCACAAATCTTGTTGTGGTTCATTTTGCGGCGTCAGGGAGGGAAGTGCGGGATGCGAGCGATGGTGCTCGAGGGGTTCGGAAGGCGGTTGACCGAGGCGCAGGTTCCGAAGCCGGATCCCGGCCCTGGGGAGGTCCTGCTGCGGGTAAGGGCCTGCGGCGTTTGCCAGACGGACCTGAAGATCCAGAAGGGCGGCCACGCCAGTTCGCCCCGGGTGGTCTTCCCTCACATTCCGGGTCATGAAGTGTCCGGCGTGGTGGAGGAGCTGGGGCCGGGGACGACCGGCCTCAGCCCTGGCGATCCCGTCGTCGTCAACATCTACGACATCTGCGGCGAGTGCGAATACTGCCGTTCGGGCCGCGAGAGCCTCTGTGTCCACCTCGGCGCCTGGATCGGCTTCGACTCCCCGGGTGGGATGGCAGAATACGTGCGGGTACCCGCACGTAACGTGGTCCTGCTCCCGCGCCACCTGGCGCCGGAGCGGGCGGCCATTCTGGGTGACGCCATTGCCACCAGCGTTCGGGCGGTCAAGACAAGGGGCGAGGTCCGGCCCGGCCAGACGGTCCTCATCACAGGCGCCGGCGGCGTCGGGCTCCATGCCGTGCAGGTGGCTCGCTGGCTCGGCGCACGGGTGATCGCCGCCGATATCAGCGCCAGCCGGCTGCAGTTGGCCCGGCGTTACGGGGCGGAGACGGTGGAGCCGGGTACGCCCGTGCCTGATGCCGTGCGGGCACTCACCGGCGGCGCCGGCGCTGATGTTGCGCTGGACTTCACCGGCCTGGCGGCGCCGCTGGCAGCCGCGGCCGCCTCGCTAAGGCCTGGCGGGCGCCTCGTCATGGTCGGCTATCAGTTGGATACTTCCCTCACCGTCCCGACCCAGACGCTGGTGATCAGCGAACTGGAGGTGCGGGGGTCGCGCTATTGCAACCGCCGTGAGTTTGAAGAGGCGGTGGACCTGGTCGGCAGGGGCGCCATCGAGCCCGTGGTGGCCGCGGTCATGCCCCTGGAGCAGGCCAACGAAGCCCTCGACCTCCTGCGCAGCGGGCAGGCCGACGGCCGCGTGGTTCTGAAGGTCTCCGACTAGGCTCGCCCGTGGGGGGTCGGACGGACCGGCTTAGCGCGGGTCGAGAGGGGGGATAGGATGTTCCCGCTGGCGAATCTGGCACAACTCATGGGCG
>CALMNP010000238.1 GCA_937868875.1 uncultured Bacillota bacterium
CTCAGTCGGAGCCACCGCCGGTGCCGCAGGCTGCTATACGGCGGAGCCTGTCCCGCGGAGAAAGGTGATAGGGTGCCGGTACCACTCTCTGACATCGTGCTGTGGGCAAACCTGTTCGTTGCCACCGGTGTTGTGTTAACCCTGGCCGTTAGCCTCATACGGTTCTTTCGGCACGGTGATGAAGCCGAGATCTCTTTTCTAAAGTTCAAGGTTGCCTTTCGCCCCAACCAGCGGCTAGTAGAGCTTCAGAAGGCCATCGACAAGCTGGCGTCTGAACAACGAACGCTGGACGCCGATTCGCGTCAGAAGAAGAACATTATGCTTTTCTTTGGCGCACTGTTGGACGAGCTTGGAGTGCTTCTTCAGGTCGGGAATCCTGCGGATTACCGGGCCAACAGGGACAGGTGCTTTACATTCGCTCTCAGTGGCCTCGTTGGCCAGTTAACAAAAGAGCCGGACAACGTCCACCGGGCCGCGATCTTCCTTCCGGGGCGGGATTCCACGCTACTCCATCTTGCGCGGGGCCCCCAGCACAACGGGCGTAGACGCACCGCCCAATTGACCGTTCTCTCGCCGGCCTTACTTGGAAGACGGAGCGCAGAGTCTACGCTGCTGACGTTCTGGAGGAACAATGGAAGCACGTGTTTGACCTGCCGACGGACAAGAGTTCACAATACCGCAGCATCGCATGCACACCCATAGTCCTGAACGGTATGGTGAAGGGGGTGCTAAGTCTCGACGGCCAAAAGCCCAATAGCTTCACAGAAACTGAATTAAGCTATCTTGACCTTTTCGCTGCATACTTCGCCATTCTTCTGGAACTGGACGCATACCAAGAGGAGAGGCTTGCGTTTTACTTGGAGCGAAGGGGGGCGCTACCAGATGGCGGGCAAGAAGGAAGCCATGCCTGAAGAGCTGGCCAGAAAAGCGTACTTCGCAGGGAAGATCAGTATGGAGGAGTACATGGCGTCTCTTAAGAGCAGTGATTGGGGTGACCACACCCGCCGGGAAGTGCAGAAGTCAGTGCGGAGGATTCTAAACAAAGTCAACCGCCTTAAGGCAGTGCAGTGACACGAACATGGGGGTCGCCCGAGTGGGCGGCCCCCTTTTTGCGCTTCGGGTGACGATGCACACCGCGGTCAGTGCGCTGTCACCGGCCCAGGTCGTCCGCGGGGCGGTCAGCACATAGGACTGCGGTTCGGTAGGCCGCCGCGTCTAGAACGTATCGGACCGGGATTCAGTCCCGGTCCTTTTTGCGCCTCTGGGCTTGCCCTTGGCCTGGGCTTGCTGGTGGGTCCTGGTCCGGTCATGGACAAGGGCAGACACCTTGGGTACCTTAGGAAACCCGCCGGGTTTCCTAAGGTACCCAACCTGGTCGCTCTGCTCTGTAACAAATGTCCCAACCCGCCCCGTCGGCCCCAAATCGGACTTCTGCGGGCCGGCCGTAGCCGGAACCGTGCATGGGACTACGGTCCTATTTGCCCGTCTAACCCCCACATCCGGACGGCTCCGACCGATTGAGTATAACGCCGACGGGGACGGGCCGAGCGCGCGGGTTGCTCCGGTCGGCGCGCCAACAACACTTAATCGGAAGGTGACTGGAATGAACACGACGCTGAAGAAGGCTCTCACATCAGCACTGGTGGCGTCGATGGTTCTGGGCGCCACGGCTTCGGCCCTGGCGAAGGGACCGTCCAAGGCCGATAAGACCCACCGCTTCGGAGACTGGCAGCAGATTCCGGACTACGCTCAGGAGGCCCTCGACCGCATGGTCGTCAAGGGCGTCATGCTGGGCGACGCCAACGGCTTCTCCAACCCCAGCGCCATGATCACCAACGCCGAGGCCGCCGCCATGGTGGTCCGGTTCATGGGCCAGGCCGATGAGGCCCAGACGGTCGACGCCAACGCGGAGTTGACCGTTGAGGACAAGACCGCGATTCCCTCCTGGGCCCGCCAGATTGTGGCTCTGGCTCTGAAGAACGAACTCTTCGACCTGAAGAACGGCCGCTTCAACCCGCAGCACCCGTTGACCCGCCTGGAGGCCGCCAAGCTTCTGGTCAAGGCCGCCAAGCTTGAAGAAGAGGCCACGTCCAAGATGGACGCCACCCTGCCCTTCAAGGACGCCAAGCAGATCCCCGCCAGCTACAGCGGCTATGTGGCCGTCGCCTACGACCACGGCTGGATGGTGGGCGACCCGAACGGCATGTTCCACCCCTGGAAGGCCATCTCCCGCGCTGAGTGGGCCACCCTGCTCAACCGCGTCGACACCACCACGGACGTCGGCACCGACGAGCACCAGGTCAAGGGTACCCTGACCGCCGTGACCGTCGGCGACGCGCCCTCCATCTCCATGACGACCCCGGTCTTCCCCGGCGGCGTCACCTACCCCGTGGATGACACCTGCGTCTTCCTCGTCGGCGGCAAGGAAGCCACCATCGCCGACCTCCAGGTGGGCGACTCGGTCATCATCAACCTCTCGCAGGACCGTAAGGTTCTGGCCGTCACCGTGGTGGTCGTGAAGGAGAGCGTCAGCGGCGTGGTGAGCGCCGTGACCGCCGCCACCGACAGCGCCCCGGCCTCCATCAGCCTGCAGAGCTCTGCGACCGTCACGGACGCGGTTTACGGCAGCACCTATGAGATTCTCCCGAACGCCATCGTCAAGGTCGGCGACGTTGCCGGCGCCCTGGCGGACGTGAAGGTCGGCGACAAGGTCGCCCTCACGCTGGAGCGCGGCAAGGTTTCCGCCATCAAGGTGGACGTAGAGGTTGTCAGCTACACCGGCGACGTCACCGCCGTGACGCAGGGCGCCAACAACCAACTGCCCTCCATCACCGTGAAGACTGCGGATAACCAGACCCAGACCTTCGAGGTGGCCGACTACGCGCAGCTCCTCTCCGCTACCGGCGCCAACATCACCATGAATGACGTCAAGGTCGGCGACCGCGTGGAGCTGAGAGTGCAGCGCAGCCTGGCCATCCGCGTCAAGGTTCTGGCCGCCGCTCCCGCCCCGGCCGCGAGCGACTCGACCCAGCCGGCCCAGCAGCCGGCGCAGAACTAACTTCCTCTTGGTGGCCTAGGGTCCCCATGGCCCTATGTCATATCTCTCCGCTGTAGGGCTCCCTCCCACCGGGAGCCCTCCTTTTCCTATCTACGGACCTCTATCAGGGCCGTAACCTCCGGACAGGCCTCTTCGTCTTGATAAACATAGAAGCCCCCGTCAAAGCGGGCTCGACTTTGACGGAGGCCATTTCCGTTGG